>JAYUCN010000414.1:0-4691 GCA_043740335.1 Planctomycetota bacterium | reverse complement strand
GCGTCACTGCCGGAATACTGCCGACACACTGCCGGCACTGAGAGCCCTTGCAAAGGGGGGCACCCTGTCTAGACTGCTCGCCCGCATTCGCGTCCCGGTCGTCTAGTCCGGCCCAGGACACCAGATTTTCATTCTGGTAACACGGGTTCGAATCCCGTCCGGGATACCACTCGATGGGCTCGCTGCCAGCAGGTCGCGGGCCCGTTGTCTTGCACCCCTGCCGGGGCGCGGCCCGTGCACCGACGTCACCTGAACGAACTGCTCGACTGCTACGCGAAGGCCTGGCCTGGCGGTGCCGAACTGGCGGCGCTGTTCCGCGAGTTCGCCGCGGCCCACGCGGACTGCCTGCTGCGGTCGTGTGCACCCGGGCACATCACCGCGTCGGCGTGGATCCTGTCGCCGGACGGTGGCTCGGCCCTGCTCACGCACCATCGCAAGCTGGGCCGCTGGTTGCAGCTCGGCGGCCACGTCGATGGCGAGCCACGCATCGAAGAGGCGGCGCTGCGCGAGGCCCGGGAAGAGTCGGGCCTGGTCGCCTTCCACTGGGAACGTTGGCACGGTAGCGACCTCGTGCCACTCGATCTCGACGTGCACACGATCCCGGCTCGTGGCCGAGAGCCCGAGCACGAACACTGGGACGTTCGCTTCCTGCTGCGCGCCTTGCCCGACCAGGCCCTGGTCCAGTCGCAGGAATCCACGGACCTGCGCTGGTTCCCGCTGGCCGAACTGCCGCGCGTCACAACCGAAGAGAGCGTGCTGCGCCTCGCCAGAAAAACCAGAGCCCTCGGGCTCGCCTAGATCTCCCGGCAACCGCCGCGGGAAGATCGGGAAGATCCGGACGGCCTGCAGCAGGGCGCGCCGTTTGGGCGACAATGGTTGCATGCAGGGTTCCGAGCTGTCCGCGGCCGCTCCCGTGCCGATGCGCCGTGGTCGGCCGCGGCTCTGGTTCGTTCTCCTGGTGGCGCTGGCGGTGCTCATCGGTCGCGGCCTCGGCTGGCTCAGTGGCGGCACCAAGCCGGGCTCGATGCCGGGCGCCGAGCAAGCACCGCAGGTCGCCACCGGGCGAGCAGAGAATGCGTCGCTGCCCAGCACGGCGCGCACGAACGATCCCGGTGCCGTGCCCGCAGCGGAGGGTGCGGTGCCGACGCCAGCCGAGGCACCAACCAACACCGCGGGCGCCAGTCCGGTCGACAGCGATCGCTTCGCGAGCCTCGTGTCGCTGGTGCGCACGCGCACCGACGAAGGTCAGTTCGGCAGCGCGCTCGAGGCATTGCACCACATGCGTTCGCTGGCGCTCGATGCGACCCAACGGACGGCACTCAGCGTGCCCGCGCTCGAACTCGAGACGGCGCTTGCCGCCGCCTGCAGCCGCATCGTGCAGTTCGTGTGTCAGGGGCAGATCCTGGCCGCGCGCGATGGCAGCACACGGCTGTTGGACGATGGGGAGCCGTTCGTGGAGCCGGTGCTCGCGGAGTCGTTGCGCCCGACGGGGCTCAGCGGTGGGCTCCTGCGCATGCCCGCCCAGGACGGGCGGCCGTGGCCGACCGCAGCACCGCTGGCTCGCGATCGCAGCGTGCGGGCGTGGCTGGCCACCGGTGTGCAGACGGGGCGCGTCATCGACAGCCGGTCGGACGAGGTCACGTTGCGAGTGCAGGGTGCGCAGGGAGTCACGTTCCCGACAGTGCCGATCGTGCGCTGCGAACCGGTCGAGCCCACCTCGGTCGAAGCGATCGAGATGGGATTCGCCGCCTTGCACGGCGGGGATGCATTGCTGGCCAGGTTGTGGCTCGCGGCCGCGAAGTTGCGCGGCAGCGTGCCGCTGCCTCTGCGCGCCCAGCAGTTGGACGCGTTGCTGCGATAGCCGCTGGGCAGGCCTGGAAATAGGCCCGGGGGGCCCGCGTAGAATGCGGCGCTATTCGCATCGCCCATGCCCACTTCCACCGCGCCACGCATCACGGTCCGCCACGGCAACCAGAACTTCGGCCCCTACTCGCTCGACGAGATCAATCAGCTGCTCGTCTCGGGCCGGCTCTCGCGCGATGACCTCGCCTGGGTCGAGGGCACACCCGAGTGGACGCGCCTCGGGTTCATTCCCGGTGCGATGGAAGTGCCGCCATGGCCCGCGGAGTCGATGCCGGCGGTTCCCGAC
Source organism: Planctomycetota bacterium (assembly GCA_043740335.1). Classification (GTDB taxonomy): domain Bacteria; phylum Planctomycetota; class UBA1135; order UBA1135; family UBA2386; genus DASVAL01. The sequence goes on along the minus strand of JAYUCN010000414.1, from coordinate 2,542 downwards.
CGCGGTTCGGACCGCCTCATCCTGCCGGCGTTCCTGCTCGCATTCTTTCTCGGCGTCTTCGGCGTGCACCGGTTCTACGTCGGCAAGACCGGCAGCGGCATCGCCATGCTCGTGCTGACCCTGACCTTGATCGGTGTGGTCGTCACGGGAATCTGGGCGACGATCGACTGGATCCTGATCGTCTGCGGGGCCTTCCAGGATGCGGAAGGCAAGCTGCTCAAGCGCTGGACGTAGGCGAGGCGGCGGGATTGCGCCCGCACAGGAGCAGGACCGCCGCCATGGCGGCGATGCCGACGGCGAGCGACAGGGGCCACCACTGGGGACCGATCAGCACCATCGGCAGGTAGCCGAACAGGGCACTCGTCGCCATGGCCAGCAGCGCATAGGGCATCTGGGTCGTCACGTGGGCCATGTGGTCGCACTGCGATCCGAGCGAACTGAGCACCGTGGTGTCGCTGATCGGTGAACAGTGGTCGCCGAAGATCGACCCTTCGAGCACCGCCCCGATGCACAGCAGCATGAGTGCCGTACCGCCCGCGGCCGCACTGCCCGTGAACTGGGTCTCGGTGCCGATCTGGTGCGCGAGGATGACGACGTTCGGCAGCAGGATCGCCATGGTGCCGAAGCTCGTGCCCGTCGCGAACGAGATGAGCCCCGCGAGCAGGAACAGCAGCAGCGGCAAGGCCGCCGCGTGCATGCTGCCGCGCGCCGCCGCGGTCAGGAAGAAGCTCGTGCCGAGGTCCTTGCAGACATGGCCGAGACTCCAGGCGAGGAACAGGATGCCGAAGGCAAGGCCGAGCGCCCGCGTCGAGCGCAGCGCGATGCGCAGGATCTCGCGCACCGAGAGGATGCGTTGTGCCAGCGTCAACAGCACCGCCGTGACGAACGCCGCAACCGACGCCCAGAACAAGGCCACGTCGCTGCTCGCCCTGCCGAGGACCACGCGCAGTGTGGCACCGAGGCCCTCGGCGAGGGCATGTTCGAACACGTTCTTCAGCGTGGCGAACAGCCCCTGCGCGGTGGCCGGGGCAAACGCGACGCTGGCGCCTTGATAGAACATCGTGCCGAGCGTGCCGAGTACGAGCACGATCAGAGGCACGATGGCGTTCACGGCGCGCCGGGGTGTGGCGGGTGCTGGCTCCGCGGCCTCCGCCTCGATCGCGACCATGAGCTGTGCATCATCCGCAAACGGCTTGCCGAGGAGCCGCGCGCGCCGTTCCGCGATGAGCATCGGGCCAAGGTCGCGCCGCAGCACGGCGACGAGGAAGACGAGGACCAGCGTGAAGATGCAGTAGAAGCGGTACGGCAACGTGTCGACGAAGACCGCGAAGGCTTCGTTGGCGGCGTAGGGCGTGCCATCGGGCTTGGTGACCTGGGTCAGCGGCACCTGGTACTGCGAGATCTCGTACGTGATCCAGGTCGACACGATCGACAGGCCGGCTACGGGCGCCGCCGTGGAGTCGACGATGTAGGCGAGCTTCTCGCGCGACACCCGTGCCGCGTCGCAGAGGGGGCGCATCGTGGTGCCGGCGACGAGGCAATTGCTGTAGTCGTCGAAGAAGATCAGCAAGCCGGTCGCGAAGCTGCAGAGTTGCGCGCTGACGGGGCCGTGCACACGCTGCTGCAGCCACTGCACCATGCCGTGCACGCCGCCGTTCTTGGTGATGACGCCGATCATCATGAACAGGAAGACGACGAACAGCGTGATGCGCAGGTAGAAGTCCTCGCAAAGCGAACGCCGCCACAGGGCATCGGCGAAGAAGTGCACGACACCGCCCGTCGTCGCTTCGAAGGCGTCCGGCACGACGCCGAGCCTGGCGGTCGCCACGTAGGCGATGGCGCCGGCGAGGCCGCCGGCCAGCAGCGCCAACAGGACGCGTTGTGTGAGTACGGCGATCACGATCGCGAGGCAGGCCGGCAGCAGGCTCCAGCGCGAGGCGAACGGACGTTCGAGCTTCGCCGTGCCACCGGTCGGCGTCGCGACCTGGGCCTGCACGCCGTCGGTACCGACCAAGACCTGCAGCAGCAAGGTGCCGCGGTCGGGATCCACGGTCGTCGGCGTGCCCTCTTGCGAGCGCACCGCGGCCCATTCTCGCGCGGTGCGGGCATACTCGGCCTGCTTGCTGCGCAGCAGAGCGGGATCTTCGATCGGCGGACTCTGGCGCAGCTCGACCTGCAACTCGGGCAAGCGTCCGTCCTGCACCCATGCCTGGAGCGGCGACTCCACGGGGTCGAGCAACCATTCGCGCACGCGCAGGTAGGCGAGGTACGGCTTGCCCGTCGCCGCGTCGGGTGCTGGCAGCAGTGCGAACAGCGCGACGAAGGCGAGGGCGACGAAGTAGCGGGTGCGACCGAGCATCGAAGGGACGGGGCGTCGTTGTAGCGAACGGGTGCGCGGTGTCGGGTCACATTTTTCGCCGCGCTCATGCCCGACCCAAGGTTAGCGTTCGGCTCCACGATGTCGGGTCAACTGCAGCGTCGCCTCGGGCTCACCTCGGCGGTGTCGATCACGGTCGGCGCGGTGATCGGCTCGGGCATCTTC
>JAYUCN010000413.1:0-4693 GCA_043740335.1 Planctomycetota bacterium | reverse complement strand
GCACCATCGAAGTCGCCCTCGGCCAGGCAGATGTTGCCCAGATTCGACAGCGCATAGCCCTGCACAAGCCGGTCCGACGATGCCGACAACACTAGTTGGAATTGCTTGCGGGCCAGGGCCCGCTGGCCGCGAACGTGGTGGACGAGGCCGAGATAGATGCGCGCCTCGTGGCAGTCAGGAGCGAGCGCCAGGCACTCCGACAGGAGCCGTTGGCCCTTGGCCATGTTCTCGCTCGGCGTGCGCAGCTGGCCGTCGAACAGGTCCTTGGCACTGACCCAATCGGCGCCGCCCACTCCACCGCCAGCGCGCGCGACTTCGTCCAGGAGGTTGCGCCCGCGCATCGCCATGTCCGGAACCGGCACCGGCTCCTTGGCGACCTCGCGCGAGAAGTCCGGCGACAGTCCCATGAGCACGAAACATCGGCCCAGCTCGTAGAGGATCTTGGCCAGCTTGGCACGGTTCAGCGTCAGCTGCTGGCGCAGGACGGAACTCGCCGAGGCCCCAACCTCGGCAACCTGTTCACGAGTCTCGTCGCCGATCTTCCCCGCCTTCTCCGCCTCCTCAGCCTGTTCGCCAATACCCGCCGCAGCAAGCTTGCGGTGCAGGCGAACCTGGTTGCGAATCCCCTCCAGGAACTCGCGGCACGACGGGCAAACGTCGGAGTGCACCATGACACGGCGCACGGATGGCGTGTCCAGTTCGCCGTCCAGCATGGCCGAGAGATCCACCTGGATCTGCAGGCATGGGTCACCACTGCTGTCGGCTCGAGGCACGGAAGGCATCGGAGGCATCGTCAGGCCAGCACTAGATGCTTGCCATTCCCAGGTCACGCCCAATCGGCGAGCCATCGGGAGAACGACCAAAAATGCGACATCCTGGCTCGAGGCGTACCGGGCGCTGCCGCGGCTCGACTTGAACCACGCGTTCCATTGGTGCCGCGGGCCGAACATCCCGCAGCAAGGAGAATTCGCCGAGCGATCGCTCCATGCCGCGGAAGATCTTCCGTCGGCCGCGGAAGATCACCATCTTCAAGTTCTCGAGGCGGAGGCCAAGCGCAGCCGCAGCGTCGCGATACGACACGCCGTCAACCTCGACCATCGTCAGCGCCAGTCGCTCCTTGGCCGAAAGCCGGCCGAAGTGGAGCAGGTAGAGCTGCAGGTACAGGAGGTAGGCATGGTTGACGACATCCGCACTCTCCGCTTCGCTCGCCGCGCGATCTGGCCGGCGAATGCGCAGGTCCTCGGGCTGCAGGGCCTCTTCGTCGATCTCGTGGAAGCGCGCCAGGCGTGCTTGCACCTTGAGGAACTTGAGCAGCGTGTTGCGCGCGATCCGATGTCCCCAGCCGCGGAACGCATCCGCGCGGTCGGCATGGAACCGGTGCGGGTAGCGGTAGATGTTGAGGAAGACCTCCTGCAACACGTCCTGCGCATCGACGTGATGGAAGGCGCGCCGCAAGTTGCATTGGATCGCGTGCAGGAAGGACGCACGATTCAACTCGAACAACAGTGCGAACACCGCGGGTTCGCCGGTGTCCTTGTAGCAATCCATGAGGCAGGTGCTGACCCAGTCCGCGAAGTCCTGATCGGTCGCGATCACGGCGTCGAGTCGCGGTGGTTCCCCATGCGCCAGCGCACCGAGTGCCGGGCTGCCCGTCCTCTCCCATAGCTCCAACAGCCGGCCCGAGAGGACCGCGCGATCGACGAAGCCTAGGCTTGCGTGCAACATGGCGGGAAGGAGGGGTTGCCGATCCGCAGCGACCGGCGCAGCTCCACCGGTCATCTTGCCATAGCTTGCGCCGCGTGGGAAGTAACGATGGATCGCTGGATCGCCAAAGTCAGACTGGCTCGCGTCGCGCACTCTTTCAAGAGTCCGCGGGTTGCCAAGTTCACCCTGGGCCGGGAGTCAGGCTGGCGCCAACGGCAGCAAGAGCAGAAAGCCGCTGCCACCGGGACCAAGCGCATCCGGCACCACGCGAGCGCCAAGTCTCTCCACAGCCTGCCGGAAGCGGCGAACCGACGCTGGATCAACCCCTTCCGCCGGGTCAGCGTAGCTGACGATGCGCACCGTCGGCTGCTCGCCATCGCCCCCCAGTTCGAGGAAGCGGCGGCCGAGGCCACCCGTACGTTCCGACACGAGACGTAGGCCGAGGTCCAGCACGGTCGCCAAGGCGCTGGCTTCGCCCCACCACCGCCCCGGCAGTCGGCCTGCAACCTGCACGGCATCGCCGGCCCCCTTCGCCGCCGCAACTTCGCCGCACAGCGCCGCCACGTCGATGGGCTCGGCGCCAGCGGCGGCCCGGCGGCCATCCGTCTGCAGGTCCGACTGCACGGCATCGCACCAATCGAGCACGTGGAACGCATCCCGCAGGGCACCCTTCAGCCGGGCGCGAGAGTCCTCGGCAATCGCCGCATCGAGCGTGCCCAATCGCTCCCTCAGTTCCGCCAGGAACTGCTGCTGGCACTCGGTCAGCGCGACGAAGCGGTCGCCGATCGCGCGCGCCACGTCACCGCCACGACGCAGGCCGGCGAACGGCTCGGCGCGCGTCGGCACGACCACGAGCTCGCTAGCACCGCGCGGTGGCGAAGGGAGGACGTACTCCGCGGCCAACGAATCGAGGACATCGAGAGGCTTGGTCATGACAGTGCGTGCGTGCCGGCAGGCGTTGGCGGGCACGATCTTCACCATGGCATCGGCAGAGTCGCTGCGGGCCCTTGAGCCCTTGGCACTGCGGATCGGCCGCCGGGCCACGTAGGATGCGAACTGCCATGGCGCTGTCTGCCGACACGATCCGAACCATCGCCCTGGAGACGGGGTTCGACCTCGTGCGCTTCGGCCCGGCCGATCCGGGCGAGCACGGCCAGCACTTCCTCGACTGGCTCGCCGCAGGCCGGCACGGCGACATGCAGTACCTCGAGGCGAACCGGGACCGCATCCTCGAACCTTCGTCCTGGCGCGCGGGGGTGCGTTCCGCCATCGCGTTGGCGGCGGATCATGGTGGCCCCGCCGGCGAACTGCCGGGCGGCGGTCGCGTGGCCCGCTACGCGGTCGGCCGCGACTACCACCGCTGGCTCGGCGAACGGGTGTTCGCATTGCGCGAACGTCTGGAGTCGGCGGGCCTGCCCTACGGCTCGATGAACGGAGGTACCGATGCGGTGCCCGTGCTGGAGCGTGCGCTCGCGGTGCGCGCCGGCATCGGTTTTCTCGCCAAGAGTGCGATGGTGATCTCGCCCACGCACGGTCCCTACCTGCAGCTCGCCGAGCTGCTGACCGGCGAAGACCTGCCGCCCGATCCGCCCGCAACGGGCTCGTGCGGCACCTGCACCGCGTGCCTCGATGCCTGCCCGACCGGCGCGATCACGGCCCCGTTCCAGGTCGACGCGCGCGTCTGCCTCAGCTATACGACGATCGAACTGCGCGGCTTCATCCCGACCGCGCTGCGCGAGCAGCAGGGCGAGTGGTTGTTCGGTTGCGACGTGTGCTTGGAAGTCTGCCCGTTCACGAAGAAGAGTGCCTGGCTCGACGCACTCGGCGAACGGCGTCCGGTCGAACTGCGTCCACACCGCATCGTGCAGAGTTGGACGCTCGTCGACGTGCTCGCCATGGACGAAGCGTGCTACCAGGCGGAGTTCACGGGTACCGCGATGCGGCGGGCGACCCGCTCGGGACTGCGCCGCAATGCCGCGATCGTGCTCGGCAACCGCGGCGACGATGCCGCGTTGCCGGCGCTACAGCAAGCACTCGGTGACGACGATGCCATCGTGCGCGGCCATGCGGCCTGGGCGATCGGTCGCATCGATGCGCGCCATCCCGCCCTGGCTTTCGCACTCGCCCGCGAGACCGATGCGCGCGTGCGAGCCGAACTCGAAGCTGCCCAGGCGCGCTGATCCTACACACGCCGGATCGAACCGCGGTCGGCAGCGCGTTCACTTGCCGACGAGCACACTCTTCAACTGCTCGAGCACGGGACCGATGGCCTTGCCGATGTCGGCGTTGCCCATGAGTTTGCCGATCTGTTTCGGTCGCGCCCTGGACGAGGCCGTCCTTCACGGTCGTGAGGTTGTCGGCGAGCTTGCCGAAGCCGCCGAGGTCACCCATCTGGCCCTTGAGTGTACTGACGAAACCTTCGAGCGTGCCCTCGATCGCAAAGCGCCGATCCGACGGTCGCAGTACTGCGACGCCGAACCACCCGAACGGTGCCATCGGGGAAATCCCGGAGCGTGACGTCAGTCCCGTTCTGCCCCGTCGCATGCTCACGACGCCCACGCGTGGCCGCAGAATCGCGGCGCACGCGGCATGTTCGCGGCAAGCAGCCGTGGCATGGCCAGCTCACGCGGCGTCGCGCTCGCACGCTCGCCTGGCAAGCCTGTTGCTCCCATCGGTTCGTGACCAACAGCCACCACACCCCGCCGTCCACGCCGATCAGCAACAACGAGTTCTACAATGAACAGAAGTGGTGCGACCACTGCCACCAGTACGTGCGCTTCCTCATGAGTGTGAACTGCTCCTACTGCGTGACCTGCGGCGGCCGCGTCCGCCTGTTCAACCGCGACGACACGCGCAACTTCCAGGAGACCGTGCAGCGCCACAAGTGGCAGGCCTCCTGAACCCACCCCCGCCTTCGCCTCTCTCGCCCCGCCCCCTCACCCTACCACGCGACCTGACTGTTTTCCGACCAGACTGCTTCCCGACCAGA
>JAYUCN010000412.1:0-11405 GCA_043740335.1 Planctomycetota bacterium | reverse complement strand
CGCTACGCCGGCCTCATCGCGCGTCACTTCCTGCGCACGCTCATCCCGAAGGCGATCGCGAAAGAGCGTCAGTATCCGGGCTCCATCGACGTCGCCGCCGTACGGCGGTGCCGCAGCTTCGCCGCGTTCGACGACCTCGTCACGGCACCGCTGCATGGCTTCCGCGATGCACAGGACTACTGGCGCTCGTCGAGCTGTGCGCAGTTCCTGCCGGCGGTGCGCGTGCCCACCGTGCTGATCGCGGCCGCGGACGATCCGCTCGTGCCCGCCGCGGTGCTGCCGCATGCGACCGTCGCTGCGTCGCCGTTCCTCGTGTCACAGTTCACTGCGCGGGGTGGCCACGTCGGTTTCGTCGCCGGCAACACGCCGTGGCGACGGCAGCGATGGGCGGAAGCGCAGGCGATGCGCTTCTTTCAGTGGTTTGCCGCGCGGGACCGTGCCGCGATCATTGCAGGAGCGCCGTGACCGCACTCGTGTGCGAGAAGCCGTCGACGGCCAGCGGATCGAAGATGCCCCACTGGAACGACAGCGGGAAGCCGTAGGCACTCGCGACGTTCGGCACGAAGAGGCTGAAGTTCTGGCCGCCGACGAGCGGGCTCGTGTGCGTCTTCGTGGTGAACGTGAGCAGCACATCCGGCGTGACCCATAGGTCGGCGAAGCCCAGAGGCACGCCGCCTGGAATCGGTACGCCGAGCACGAGCACCGCGAGCTTGTTGCGAGCGGCGTTGTCGAGCCACACGTCGACGGGACTGCCGAGCGATGGCCAGCCGTTGAGTCCGATCGTGGGCGTTCCGTATTCGCCGGCCTTGCCAGTGCCGTAGGCCTGGGTCGTGCCCGTGGCATAGGGCAGAAACAGACGGAACTTGCCCGCCGCCTGCGCCACCGCGTGCCAGGTGACACCGTCCGAGTAGCGCATCTCGATCAGCACGTTCAAAGGTTCGGTGTCCGCGCTCACGGAATGCTGGTGGAACATGCCCTGCACGCGCCAGACGAGGAAGTAGTCCTGGCCCGGTTGCAGGATTGCCGGTTGCGCGAACACGGCTCCCTGCCAGGAACGCGCGTGGGTCGTCATCCAGGTGCCGGGTTGTCCGACCAACGCGAGCGGCAGCCCCGTGACCGGATCTCGCGTGCGGATCTCGAGCGAATGCAGGGCAGGCGGCTGGTTGCCCGTGAAGATCTCGGCCGCTGCGAGCGTTGTCGCTGTCGCCGTGAAGCGGAAGGCGATCACGCTGCTCGGCCAGCCCACGGCGTAGTTGCCGTAGGAAGGGTTGTCGTTCTGGGCGAAGGCAAGCTGCTGGGCGGGCGCGGTGGCGGCCAGGGCGAGCACGAGCGAGAGGAGGGCGCGCATCGGGGCAGAGTCTACCGGCGTGGGGTGCACGCAAGCGGGTCGCTTCGTTGCGGCGGCCATGGCCATCGGCTACGCAGGGGGCCATGGACGCCGCTTCGCGTCATCCGCGCGACACTCCACCGCTGTGGTTGCTCCTCGCGTTGCTGGCCATGGGGGCACTGCACTGGTGGCTGCCGCTCGCGACCTGGCTGCGGCGACCGTGGACGCTGCTCGGGTTCGTCGTGATCGCAATGGCGGTGGGCCTCGCCCTCTCATGTTGGGTCCGGTTCCGCGGCGCCCGCACCGGCATCCGTCCGTTCACGCCGGCGACCACGCTGGTCGTCCGGGGTCCGTACCGCTTGACGCGCAATCCCATGTACGTAGGACTCTTGGGGGTGTGCCTCGGAGTCGCGATCTGCCTCGGCACGGCGTCGCCGTTGCTCGTGCCACTGCTCCTGTTCTGGCTGCTCGACAGCCGCTTCGTCGGCCGGGAGGAGGTGTTCCTGCGCAAGCAGTTCGGGGCCGCCTTCGACGCCTACAGCCGGAACGTACGACGCTGGCTGTAGCCTGGAAGCGGCGCTCGCGCGAATCCGGCCTTACACTGCCGCTCGTACCCGGTCCAAGGTCCATCCTCGCCTGCCCTCGCGAGGGTGCTGTTGCTACCGGCCCAAGCAGACCCCGCATGTCTCCGACTTCTTTGTCTTCGCTGTCGTTGGCTCTCGCATCCACGGCGATGTCGCTCCTGGCCCAGTTCGCGCCCGGCCAGATCCACGCCCCGCTGCCTGGCATCCCGATGACGCCACCGCCCGTGGATCATCCGGCCCTCGCCGCGCAACCCCTCATCGGTGACCACGGTTCGTCGAGCCGATCGACGTCGCCGCCGGTGACACCCGCGGATTCGATGCCGCCAGCGCCCGCCGCCGATCCCGCCACGGCAGGGCCCCGCATTGCCGGCAAGGACCTCAAGAAGGCCGTCGTCAAGGTCGCGGCCCTGAAGTGGTGCAACAGCCTCGGCGAAGCGCGGGCGCAGGCCGCGGCCACCGGCAAGCCGATTCTCTGGCTGCAGGCGCTCGGCGACATCGACATCGATCGCTGCGCTTGAAGCGCGCTACAAAGCCTGCGGGGCGTGACCCTGCCGAACGAAGAGGTGATGGCGCTGCTGCGCGACCGATTCATCGTCGGTCACCGCAACATCGAACGCGACAGCTACGTCGGTTTGTCGCACGGCTACAAGTCGACGCAGACGGCGGTGGGCACCACGAACGGGGCAGGTGGTCGCAACGTGCAACTCGTCGTGCTGGCCGCGGACGAGACTGTGCTGCATGTCCTGCCCGGCTTCTGGCACGCGGAAGACCTTGTCGCCGAGTTGGGACTTGCACTCGAGATCCATCGCCTGCACGGCGAGGAGTCGATGGCGCCCCAAACGAAGCTGACCATGTTCGAGGCGTTGCACCGTTCGCACTTGCGGCGTCATGGCGAAGCGGCCCGCGCGCGCAGCGAGTGGCAGGGGTTCGACGGGCACGCGGAACTCGAGCGCAGCAGGCGCGAGTCACGCGACACGATCGAGCTCGATGGCAAGGGCCAGCCGGTGCTCAAGCCCATGCTGCAGGTCGTGCACGAACGCCTCATCGCGCGGCCGTTTCGCAAGCTCGCCGACTTTGGCATGGAGTCGTTCGTCGACTATGGGCGCGCCTACTACGACAACAACATGGGGCTCGACAAGGGTCGCGAGTTCCCCCGCGCCGTGCAGCAGAACCAGAAGCGCGAGCGCGCCGAGGCCAAGGCGGAGCGCGCGGCAGCACCGAAGAAGTCCTAGCTAGCCCGGCCGGTCGCCCGTGGTCGTCGGTTCGGCCCGCGGCCGGGCCAGCACGCTGCCGAGCAGTACGGCACCGACGATGAGCACACCGCCGGTGATCGCCAGGCCGTGCGGTGCTTCGCCATGCGTCACGTAGGTGATCATCGGGTTCAGCGTCGGCTCGATCATGAGCAGCAGCGATGCTTGCATGGCAGGCACCCGTTCGAGCGCGCGGACGAGCAGCGAGTAGGCGAGGCCGACCTGGAAGATGCCGAGCAGCAGGATCACGAGCCAGTCCTGGCCGCTACCGACGACGGGCGTCTGGCCGACTGCGGGCATCAATGCAAACGCCAGCGGGAACGACAGCGCGTTGCCCCACGCGATCGCGGCGCAGGCTTCGCCGTGGCCGGCGCGACCGAGCCAACGCATGCCGAGCAGCAGCATCGCGTAGCTGAGCCCCGAAGCGATCGCGAACCAGTCACCGAGGCGCGGGTCCGGTGCGGTGGGCACGGCCGCCGTCGGCGCCAGGAAGAACAGCGTCATGCCGATGCCGATGCAGGCGAGCACGAGGAGGTCGCAACGGCTCGGCCGTTCGTGCAGGAGCCACGGGCCGAGCAGGATCAGCCACAGCGGGAACGTCGACTGCAGGAAGATCGCATTCGCCGCGGTGGTGAGGGTGTTGGCGACGACGAACAGGCATGTGGCGCCGAAGTAGGCCGGCACGAGGCGCAGGATGCGGCGGTTCGGCCAGCGGCGGGCCTGGGGCAGCAGCACGAAGATCGTCAGTGCGGCGATGCACGCACGCATGCCCGCGCGCTGCAGTGACGGATAGTCACAGCTCTTGATGAGGGCGCCGCCCGTCGCGAAGAGGGCGCCGGCGAGCAGCACGCGGAATGCGGGAGGCACGGGTGGGGCGTTGTCGCACGGCGGGCCGTGCCCGTCCAGAGATCCGTGCTCGCAGGGCAGCCACTGGATTCGCAGGGCCAGCGTCGCCACCCTTCCTGCAAGATGAGCGGCTACCAGACTCTCGAGGTCGTCCACGAAGGGCCGATCCTCCACGTTCGCCTCAATCGCCCCGACGTTCGCAACGCGTTCAACGGCGTCCTCGTCGACGAGCTGCAGGCCGCCTTCGCGGCTGCCGACGCGGACTCTGCCGCGCGCGTGGTCGTGCTGAGTGGCAACGGCAAGAGCTTCTCCGCTGGTGCCGACCTCACCTGGATGCAGGAACAGGCCGATCTGCCGCCCGATCGCAACCGAGCCGGCGCCGAGCGCATGGCGCGTGTGTTCCTCGCCATCGCGCGCTGCAAGAAACCCGTCGTCGGCCGCATCCATGGCCACGCCCTCGGGGGCGGCACCGGCCTTACGGCGGCCGTCGATCTCGCGATCTGCACCGAGGATTGCCAGTTCGGCCTCACCGAGGTCAAGCTCGGCATCGTGCCGGCGGTGATCTCGCCGTTCGTGCTGCAGAAGATCGGTGCTGGCCGCGCGCGCACGCTGTTCCTCACCGGCGAACGGTTCGACGGCCGCGAAGCGCAGCGCATCGGTCTCGTGCACCGGGCCGTGCCCGCCGCGGAACTGGACACCGCGGTGCAGCGTGCCACCGATGAACTGTTGTCGGCGGGCCCGGCCGCCGTCGCGAGTGCGAAGGAGCTGATCGCGGCGGTCGCACACCTGTCGCTCGAAGACGCCATCCCGGTGACGTCGAAGTGGATCGCCGCGCTGCGGGCCACGCCGGAAGCGCGCGAGGGTTTCGCGGCCTTCCTCGGCAAACGCAAGCCGACCTGGATGCAATGAGTACGCTCGCGCGGAGCACTACGGCTGCGGGCCGCGGCCGTTCGAGCGCACGGGAGTCGGGGCGGGGGCGGCTGGCGCGGCGGTCAGGTTGGCGCCGACCCAATATGCATACTCACCCTTGCTGAGCGGGTCACCGCTCTGGAAGCCCTGGTCGGCGATGACGATTCCCGTTATGGACGAACCCGCTTTGACGTAGTTCAAGAAGAAGAACGAGTGACCATAGCTGCCGTCGACCACCGCGTTGCCTTCTTTCACGAGGTCGAAGTCCGCCGCACTGCGCCACACCTGGATGACCGCGCCAGGCGTGAGATCGCCGCGCCAGATGCCATCCGAATCGACGAGCGTGCCCATGCCCGCCCAGGCCATCGCGCCGGCCGCGCCCTTGGCCCGATACTCTTCTGGCAACTCGAGCCAGGTCTTCTTCGGCGCGATGTAGGATCCCCAGAGGCGACCGAACGTGCTCGTGTTGTTCAAGGCTGGAACAACCGTGCCCACGCTCTTGCCGGCCTCCTTGACGCGCGCGTAGCAGGCTTCGAAGCAGAGTCCCTGGGGCCGCTTGTTGTTCGACTTGTTGTAGTTCTCGACGAGCTTCTCGCCGAACCGGTTCAAGTGACTCAACTCGGCCTCGCCGTGCTTCGGGATGAAGATCACGCCGGTGTTCGGCTTCCTGGGGTCAGCAACCGCGCCATAGAAGCCATAGTACTTGTCGCCCGGCTTTGGAGCTGGAGAGCCAACATAGTTCGCCAGGTACCAGTTGATCTCGTTCGGGTCCTTCGTCTGGAAATTGAAGCGGACGAGATCGTCCCCCTTGATCGCTGTCTTCTTGGCGATGGTCGCGAAGGTTTCGCCCTTTTCCTTCCCGACCGGATAGGGGTCGGGATAACGAAACAGCTTGTCGTTGGAGCGCTTCGGCGGCCAGGGCGCCTTGGTGATGGGTTCTTTCAAGATCGACATGATTTGCTCGACGTTCGGAGACCGCCCCTGAACGACGCCGGCGACACCACGTTGCGGCTTCCCGAGCTTCCGGGCTTGAGGCCCCTCCGCGGGCCATCAGGTCGATTGCACGATCATTGGCTGCAGCGTCCGGAAGAACTGCCGTACCGCAAGGATTCGTGGTGCCGCGCTGCCGTTTGCAGATCGACGAGCCGCGCCGGTGGCATTTCCACCGCGGCGGCCCGGGTCAACAACTCGCGCGGTGTCTCGCCCGCGAGCAGCGAGAGTCCGGCCGCCCGCACCGCTCGCTGGAGGTCAACGATCGCGGGCAGGCTCTGCCGTCGCCGCCGCACCAGGTAGAGCAGGGCGAATGCGGCTAGGAGGACCATGGCAGTACGGAACGGGTGTTGCGCCGGCAATGCGGCGAGACCTGCCAGCCATTGCGCTCGCTTGCTGCCGTCGAACGCGGTCACCTCCGCCCAGAGTTGCTCGAGTCGGGCCAGCAGAGTGTCCCACCACGTCCCCTGGGCGTCGGCGTCCACCATCACGTCGGCCGCCGGCGTCGCGTCGAGCGTGATCCACGAACCGTCGCGCGACAGCGCTTCGACCCAGGCATGGGCATGCCGAGCCCGCACCACCACGGCCTTGGCTTGCAGATCCCATTCATGAGCCAGGTAGCCGCCGACGAGGCGGCACGGCACTCCCTGCAGGCGCAAGAGCAGCGCGAGCGCTGTCGCGAAGTACTCGCAGTGGCCAGCACCCGAACCGAGCAGGAACTCGCCGAGGTTGCGCGCGAAACCGGGGCCACCCGGCAGTTGGTAGCGGCGATGTGCTTGCAGCCACTCACAGCTCGTGCGCGCGATCGTGTCGTCGTCCGCGGCTGCCGGGAGCTGCGCGCGCAGCCGCGCGGCGAGGTCGCGGGCGATGGCCGGCGCGCCTTGCTCCGGCAGCGCGGTCAGGTGCTGCCGCGTCCGGGCCGAAGGCCTCGCGTTGCCGGCATGGGCAGAGAGCTGCACGGTGTAGGCGAGCGGTGTTGACGGTGCGTCGTCGAGCCGCAGGAAGGCGAACACGCCGTACGACTTCGGATCGAGCAACAGTCCTTCGCCATTCTCCAACCGGATCGATCGGCCCTCGAGCGGGCACAACACGCGTCGGCCGGAGTCGCCGAGCAAGCGCACGCGCATGAGGCCCGGCGCCGGTGGCAAGTCGCGGTCCCAAGTGCCGTCCGCGCGACGCTCCCATGGCGGATCGGTGGCGAAGCGTGAGCCGGGATCGCTCGCGTCCTGGGGCAGCCACGCCACGCCATCGAAGCTGGAGAAGGCAGTGCCGCGCCAGTGCGATGGCACGTCCTCGGGTTGCCCCGACGACGGTGCGACGATCATGACGACCTCGATGCCGAGGTGCGTCGGCCGTTCGTCGTCGACACGGATCTCCTCGGCGAGGCCGGTCTCGAACTGCTCGCGCCACGCGAGTGCCTGGCCGAGCCATCCCTCGCGATGGAAGTCGCGCGGCCAGGCGACGAAGACGAGCGCGGTGACGAGGCCCACCATGCCCGTGCGGGCCAGGCCGTCTCGCAACAGCGAGAGCATGAGCCCGCGCCCGAGTGCCTCGCCGCGGCGCGCCAGCGCGTGGATCTGCAGGGCCGGCACGAACGCGAAAGCGTGCAGCACGAACAACAGCGACCACGACCGGTCGGGCGCGAAGAAGCTCGTGACGAACGCGATCAGGAACGAGTTGAAGAAGACCAAGTCGGGTCGTTGCTGTTCGCCGATGTTGTTGAGCAGATGCACCTGGCACAGGATGGCCAGCAGGAGGCCGTCCTCGAGCATGTGCAGGAGCCCGGTGGTGGTGGCGTGGTGCACGAGCAGCGCGAACACGACCACGACGCCGAGGTTCCAGAGCCCGCGATACAGCCGGTGTCGCTGCAGCCGTCGCAGCCAAGGCGATGCGGCCGCGAGCAACCACAGTGGCAACATGTCCATGCCGGTGACGACGTGAGTTGCCTGCACGAACCCGAGATCGAGCAGCGTCAGGACCAGCAGCATCGGAAACAGGCTGTCAGCCATCCGGCACCTCGTCCCGCGGCTGCGCCGGGAGCCGCAGAGAGCCCGTCGAGCCTGCGGGTGCGCATGGTGCCGTTCTGGGCAGCGTCGTCGCCGCGGCGAGCCAGCGCAGGGCTTCGTGTTCGCCGCTGCGGTTGGCGCCCACTTCGAGCGAACAGTCCTGGCTGCGGATGCGCAACGGGCGCTCATGGCACCGGACCGCGAGCAGGAGCCCGGCCGTCGTTGCCAGCGCGCCTTCCAGGTCCGGTGCCTCACAGCGACGGTCGATCACGACATCGAGCGCAGTGCCGCGTTCGACTTCGCGCTCCTTGACGATCGCGGTGCCGCGGCGGGCGCTCGCCTTCCAATGCACGTCGGCGATGGCGTCGCCGCTGCGGAACAGGCGCAAGCCCGCAACCGTGGGACTGCGCCGACCCACGACCGCGATCTGGTGCGTGGTGCTGGAGCCGAGATCCTTTCCAGAAGCACTGACCGCGGCGGGATTCGGCCAGGTCACGAGCGAGGCAGCGACGGGTGCGTCGACGCAGGTGCTATAGAACCCGAACGGGAAGCGCGTCACGACGCGCATGCCAGCCACCTTGTGCACGCCGCGCGGCAGTCCCGGCATCGTGCCTTCGAGGCGAAGCGTGCCGGTCGCGACCGACACGTAGGCCACTTCCGTCCAAGCTGCGCCCACGAGGATCTCGACGGCGAGGTCGTGGTGCGTCCTGCGACCGAGGCCCAGCTCGAATTGCAGCGGCCGTTCCGTGCCGGCCGGGGCGAACGGCACCTCGTGCAGCTGCAGCCGCAGTCCGCGCAGGTTGGCGACCGACCACCAGAGGCCGAGACCGCCTAGCACGCCGCAGAACGCGATCAGCAGGAAGAACAGGTTGCTGTAGCTCGTGGCGAGGAACGCCAGCTCCAGGGCGGCCAGCAGCAGGATGCCCTTGACGCCAAGCTCGGTGGTGCGGACGCGCACGGCTCGCCGCCTACAGCGGCACCTCGGTGATGGCAATGAGTTCGCGCACGAGGTCGTCGGCGGGGCCGCCACTGCGCAGGAAGAGACGGTGGGCGAGGGCGGGCACGGCGAGCGCCTTCAGATCGTCGGGCAAAACGTAGTCGCGACCGTCCAGCAGCGCGCGCGCCCTGGCCACCTTCAGCCACGCGAGTGCCGCGCGCGGGCTCGCGCCCAGTTGCACTTCGGCACGGGCACGGGTCGCAGCCACCACGCGATACACGTACTCGGCCACCGGCGGTTGCACGGCGACGTCGGCCACCATGGCGCGCAGGGCCAGCAGCTCGTCGCGGGAGACCACGGGACGCACGTCGGCGAGCTTCGTCTCGGGGTCACTGCCCGTGTAGAGGGCGAGTTCGAACGCGGCTTCGGGGTAGCCGATCTCGACCCGCACTAGGAATCGATCGAGCGCAGCTTCGGGCACCGGGTAGGTGCCGTGGAACTCGATCGGATTGCGCGTCGCGAGCACCGTGAACGGCTGCCCGAGCTCGAGCGTGCGACCTTCGATCGAGACGCGCCCGTTCTCCATCGCTTCGAGCAGACACGACAAGGTGCGCGGACTGGTGCGGTTGATCTCGTCGGCGAGCACGAGGTTGGCGAACAGCGGCCCGCGCACGAACGAGAACCTGCCGATGTCGGGCCGCCACACGACGGTACCGACCACGTCGCTCGGCATCAGGTCGTTCGTGAACTGGATGCGGCGGAACTCGCCGTCGATGCTCTGCGCGATCGTGCGCGCCAGCAGGGTCTTGCCGATGCCGGGGATGCCCTCGAGCAGCACGTGCCCACCGGCGACCAGCGCGCAGAGGAGCGGTTCGATGGCGTGGTCCGGAATGGCCACGACCTTGCCGATGTTGTCGGCGAGTCGGTGGCGAACGGCTCTGGCGTCGAGGGTCCGGGTTTCTGCGGGCAAGTGGTCTCCTGCCTTCGCCTTTTCGACCGCGGTGCAAGTGACGGTGAGGTGCCTGCTCGGTACCCCCGTGCCATGGTCGCCTGGGGCACGTTGCAGTCAAGCACCGTCAGTTCCGGCCCGGATCGTCGGTGTTGGCATCGGCACCGCCGTCCTCGGGTTCGCCGTCGCCGCCGCCTTCACGACGCATGAGCTGACGGAAGGTCGCTTCGGTGCGCAGGCTGTCGAGATCGGGCTCGTCGCGCGCATGATTGCGGAACTCCACATCGATGCCGCACGCGATCGTCACTTCGTCGATGGCCCGATCGCGCTGGCCGTCGAGCGCCAGGTAGCAGCCGAGGTTGAAGTGGCCGATGGCGGACTGGTGATTGCGCGCGAGCAGCTGCTCCATGCAGCGGATCGCGCCGGGCAAGTCGGCGACGCGTTTCCGGCACCACGCCTCGGTGAGGTCGATCCAGTCGAGCGGTGGTTGGCTGGCGCGCAACTCCGCCACGTCCAACAGGGCGTCCTGGTACCGTCCTTGCCGCACGTAGGCACGGATGCGCATCGTGAGGCCAGCCGGGCGCCCGGCGGGATCGGCGAGGATCGGCGCGAGCAGATCGAGGGCACGTTCCGGGCAGCGCAGGTCGAGCCAACCGTCGATCTGGTCGGCGAGCCGTTGCAGCGATGGGGGCACGGGGATCACGAGCGCCTGACCTTCGCGGCTCCCGGCGGGGTCGCAAGCGTGGGCAGTGTCTCGTGGCCTCGGGCCCGGACGATCACGATCGCCACGATCTTGCCTTCGTCGACGAGCACGGCGTCGTCGGCGAGGTTGACCGTTGGGCAGACGTGGCGCGGCACGAGCCGCACGAGCGTGCCGAGCGGCGGCGCCATGCCCGCGGCACAGCGCAGCGGCAGATGTTCTTCGCTCGGCGTGAGTGCTTGCGCGAGCCAGGGGCCGACCAGTTCGGCGCAGGGGCTGCCGGCTGCCGCGTCGAGGGCCTTGCTGCCAGCATCGACGGTGAAGTTCACTGCGGTCGGTCGACTGACGACGCGCGCTTGCACTTCGACCGCGCAGAGAAAACCCTCGATGCCGAGCTGCGCGCTGCGAGCGTCCCAGTAGACGACGGTGCCCGGGCTGATCGTGTGATCGAAGGCGGCGAAGTCCGTGAACGCGAGCGCCGCCGGGAACGTCGGTGTGCCCGAGGTGACGAGTTCGCCGCGCACGCCGAGATGGCGGGCGAGGTCCGTCAGATCGCGGTAGATCGCATGGGCCGCGTGCAACCGTTCGGCGGGCGTGCCGTCGTGCAGGTGGCCGTCGTAGCAGTGCAGGCCCTGGAGACTCGACCCGGCGGCGTGCGCGACGGCGGCGATGCGCTCGCGTTCGGCCAGCGGGATGCCGGTGCGGTGGTAGCCGGGATCGAGATCGACGAAGGCACCGAGCCCGCGCGTGCGCAGCACACAGGCATGCTGTGGGTCTTCCGTCAGCAAGGAGAAGCGATGCGCGCGGTGCGTGCGCGCGAGTGCTGTCGCGCGCTCGAGGTTGGCGCCGTGCTGCGCCATCGCGAACAGCACGTCGATAGGGCCGTGCTCGCTCGAGGCTGTCTGCA
>JAYUCN010000411.1:0-4710 GCA_043740335.1 Planctomycetota bacterium | reverse complement strand
CGACGGGCACGCCGGCCGGTGTGGGCCTCGGCTGCAACCCGCCCGAGTACCTGAAGGCAGGCGACGTCGTCGAACTCGGCATCGATGGCCTCGGCACGCAGCGCCAGCGCGTGGTGCCGTTCGCGGAGCGCGCATGAAACGCCACGGCCAACGACTCGGACTGCGGCCCGAGTGCCTCGCCGAGTACACGCGCTACCACGTGAGCATCTGGCCCGAGATCGCCACCGCCATCGCCGCTGCGGGCATCCGCAACTACACCATCTTTCACAGCCAGGGCGAACTGTTCGGCTACTACGAGTACATCGGTCCGCCCGCCGAGTACGCCGCCCGCATGCAGACGCTCGCCAAGGCGCCGCGCATGCGCGAGTGGTGGGACCTCATGGAGGCCATGCAGATCCCCCACCCGGCGCGGAAGCCGGGCGAGTGGTGGGCCGCGATGGATGAAGTCTTCCACGTCGACTGACCCGAGTTCCCCCATGAAGATCACTCACGTCGACACGGCCCTGCTGCGCGTGCCGCTGCAACAGCGCACGATCACCGACAGCCAGAGCACCGTCACGCACGTCGAGTTCCTGCAGGTCGTGATGAAGACCGACGAAGGCCTCACGGGCTACGGCATGAACTGGAGCTACACGCCGGGGCTCCGCATGGCCCAGATCGCGGTGCAGGAGCACTACGCGCCGCTGCTGCTCGGCAAGGACCCGGCCTTCCGCAAGCAGCTCACGCGGGCCTGCTTCTTCAGCAACCACTTCATCGGTCGCGTCGGCAGCACGCGCGTGGCGCTCGCCGCAGTCGAGTTCGCCCTCTGGGACCTCGCCTGCAAGCAGGCGAACCTGCCGCTGTGGCGCTACCTCGGCGCCTGCCGCGACCAGGTGAAGGCCTACAGCACCGACGGCGGCTGGCTCACGTGGACGGAGGACGAACTCGTGCGCGACGCGACGCGGCTCGTCGAACGCGGCTTCGATGCCGTCAAGATCAAGCTCGGTCGGCCCGACCCTAGAGAAGACCTGCGCCGCGTCGCCGCGGTACGCAAGGCGGTCGGCGACCACATCGACATCATGACCGACGTCAACTGTGCGTGGACGCTCGCCACGAGCAAGCAGTACGGCAGCCGCCTGCAGGACTACGACGTCAAGTGGCTCGAAGAGCCCATGAAACCCGAGGACGTGACCACGCACGCCGAGCTCGCGCGCGCGATCACGACGCCGATCGCCGTCGGCGAGACGATCTTCACGCGCGAAGCGTTCCGCGACTACATCGCCGCCGGGGCCGTGCACTACGTGCAGGCCGACGCGACCAAGCTGCTCGGCATCGACGAGTGGCTCGAGGTCGCCGCCCTGGCCGCGAGCTACAACCTGCCCGTCGTGCCGCACACGAACGTGCAGCACAAGCTGCACGTGCAGCTCGCGGCCGCAACGCCCCACTGCGTGCTGGTCGAGAACTGCTACGAGTCGCTCAACGACATGTGGGAAGAGCCCATCTACGTGACGAAGGGCTTCTACAACCTGCCCGAGGCCCCCGGCACAGGCCTGCGCATTCGCGATCAGGTCATCGCCACCCACCGCATCGGCTGAGGGCGATGAAGACGCTGCGCATCGACAGCCACCAGCACTTCTGGCGCTACTCGCAAGCAGAGTTCGGCTGGATCGACGACACCATGGCGAACCTGCGGCGCGACTTCCTGCCGCACGACCTGCGACCGCTGCTCGTTGCCGCCGGCATCGACGGCTGCATCGCCGTGCAGGCCCCGCAGACCCTCGCCGAGACGCGCTTCCTGCTCGACCTGGCCCGGCAGCAGCCGTGGATCCTCGGTGTCGTCGGCTGGGTCGACCTGCAGTCCCCGCACGTCGACGCCCAGTTGCGCGAGTTCACCGGCAACCCACGTCTGGTCGGCGTGCGCCACATCGCGCAGACGGAGCCGGAGCGTTTCCTCGTCGCCCCCGCGTTCTTGCGCGGCATCGCGGCCCTGGCCCCATACGACCTCACGTACGACGTGCTGGTCTATCCGCATCAGCTGCCGGCCGCGGTCGAACTCGCAGCTCGCTTCCCCCACCAGCAGTTCGTGCTCGACCACTGCGCCAAGCCCGACCTGCGTTCTGGCGAACTCGCCGGCTGGCGCCAGCACATGCGCGCACTGGCAGCCCGGCCGAACGTCGTCTGCAAACTGTCGGGCCTCGTCACGGAAGCACCTTGGGCGACGTGGACGCTCGACACGCTGCGGGTGGCCGTCGACCTCGTGTTGGAACAGTTCGGCGCCGACCGCGTGCTCTTCGGCAGCGACTGGCCCGTGTGCTTGTGTGCCTCCTCCTATGCCCGCTGGGTCGAGACGGTCGAGACCTTCGTCGCCACCGCGGGGCCGGCGGCTCTGGCTGCGGTCTTCGGCGGTACAGCCGCGACCGCCTATCGCCGCCTGCACGTTCCACGCGCTCCAGGAACGGAACCTTCGATCTGACCAGGACCAGGAGGGCCCGGGCAAAGCGCCCCCTGTTTGCGAAACCGTGCGCCTGCCGCGCTCTGCGCCGGGTCGTGCCTGGGAGGCACTTTTCGCTACCGATGGGTTGCCCCACCACTACGGACGCAATAGATAGTGGACCCCTGCGCCGGACAACCCACTCGTAGAAGCCTGTTTGCAAGGCATCGGTTGGGGTTGCCCGCTGCGGGGTCCAGGCATTCGGTCGGGTGCCGGGATCGCGTTCTGCCGGAGGGCCGGCTCACCCAGTGGACGCATTCGTGGACGTCTCGTCTTGTCGTTGGAAGGTGGCGGTGTAACTGCCGGTCGGGTCAGCACCCACCGGTGAGGAGGAGTCGCGTGAAGGTCACTCGTCGGTTCACGGTCAAAGGCAAGTCTCCGTACGAAGGGATCCCGTTCGCCAAGCGGCACTCGGAGATCCGGAACACCAACGGCTCGCTCGTGTTCGAGGCACGCGACATCGATGTGCCGAGCCAGTGGAGCCAGGTCGCCGTCGACATCCTGGCGCAGAAGTACTTCCGCAAGGCCGGCGTGCCGCAGCGTGGTGTCGATGGCACGCCGATCGCTGGAGAACCGAATGCCGGCGAGTTGCTGACCGATGACGCCGGCAATCCCGTGCTCGGCGGCGAACGTGATGCGCGGCAGGTGTTCCACCGCCTGGCTGGCTGCTGGCGCCACTGGGGCGAGCAGTACGGCTACTTCGACGGCAAGGACGACGCGCAGGCGTTCGAGGACGAGCTCTGCCACATGCTCGCCGCCCAGCACGCAGCACCAAACTCGCCGCAGTGGTTCAACACGGGCCTCCACTACGCCTACGGCATCACGGGTCCCGCGCAGGGGCACTGGTTCGTCGAGCCGATCTCTGGCAGCTCTGGCAGTGCCGCCAGTGGGGCCGCCAGTGGGGCCGCCAGTGGGAAGGACCAGAAGGCAGGCGCCGCGAAGACCGGCGGCAAGCTGCACAAGAGCAAGAACGCGTACGAACGGCCGCAGCCGCACGCGTGCTTCATCCAGGCCGTGACCGACGACCTCGTCAACGAGGGCGGCATCATGGACCTGTGGACGCGCGAAGCGCGCCTGTTCAAGTACGGATCGGGCACGGGCAGCAACTTCTCGGCGCTGCGCGGCGAGAACGAGCCGCTGTCGGGCGGCGGCAAGAGCTCGGGCCTCATGAGCTTCCTGCGCATCGGCGACCGCGCCGCGGGCGCCATCAAGTCGGGCGGCACCACGCGCCGCGCCGCCAAGATGGTCTGCCTCGACCTCGACCATCCCGACATCGAGACCTTCGTGTCGTGGAAGGTCAACGAGGAGCAGAAGGTCGCGGCCCTGGTGACCGGCAGCAAGCTGATCCGCCGCCACCTCAACGCCGTCATCAACGCGTGCCATGTGCCGCCGGAAGGCGTCGGCCCGGAACAGGAGCCGACCGCAGTGACCGCGAGGCCCGCGCACGTGAACACCGTGCCGCGCGAGAACGAGCGCCTGCGTCTGGCTCTGAACGAAGCGCGCGCCGCCTGCGTGCCCGAGAACTACCTCCAGCGAGCGATCCAACTCGGTGGCCAGGGCCTGCACGCGATCGACGTGCCCGAGTACACGACCGACTGGGACGGCGAGGCCTACGGCACGGTCTCCGGCCAGAACTCCAACAACTCGGTGCGCGTGCCGAACGAGTTCTTCCGTGCCGTCGAGGAAGGCTCTACCTGGCGCCTGATCCGGCGCACCGACCGTGGTGTGCACAAGGAAGTCGACGCCGGCGAGCTGTGGGACAAGGTCGCCTACGCGGCGTGGGCCTGCGCCGATCCGGGCGTGCAGTACGACACCACGATCAACGAGTGGCACACGTGCCCCACCGACGGTCGCATCAACGCGAGCAATCCGTGCTCCGAGTACATGTTCCTCGACGACACGGCCTGCAACCTGGCGTCGATCAACCTCGCCAAGTTCCTGCTCGAGGATGGCGGGTTCGATGTCGAGGGCTACAAGCACGCGTCGCGCCTGTGGACGATCGTGCTCGAGATCAGCGTGCTCATGGCGAGCTTCCCGAGCCAGTCGATCGCCGAGAAGAGCTTCGAGTTCCGCACGCTCGGCCTCGGCTACGCGAACCTCGGCACGATCCTCATGCGTCTCGGCATCCCCTACGCCTCGCCGAAGGCCTACGCGATCGCGGGCGCACTGTCGGCGATCCTCTGCGGCGAGTCCTATGCGACCTCGGCCGAGATGGCCAAGGAGCAGGGCCCGTTCCCCGG
>JAYUCN010000410.1:0-4713 GCA_043740335.1 Planctomycetota bacterium | reverse complement strand
CGGCCGCTTTGAGCACGGGTGCCAGCGCGAGCAGGACGCCGACACCGCTGCCGCCGTCGTTGGCGCCGACGAAGTGGAAGTTGTGGGCGGGGTCGGTGTGGCCTTGCGTGCACTTCGTGTCGTGGTGGCACGCGAGCACGATGCGCTCCTTCTTCTTGCCAGGAATCACAGCCGACAGGTTGGTGAACGTGATGAGTTCCTTGCGATCCGTCCAGGTGTCGCGCACGACCGTGAGACCCAGCGCCTTGCAGTGCTTCTCGATGTAGTCGAGCTGTTGCGTCCAGCCGGGTGTGCCAGGATTGCCCGGGTGGCGCGGTCCGAATCCCGTGAGGGCGCGCACGTGGTCGAAGGCCTCGAGGCCGAAGTCCTTGGCTGTGCGCACGGGCTCGAGTTGCAGCACGCTGCGCTTGTCGATCTCGGCTTGCTGCTGGTTCTGCGGCCGGGAGGCAGCCGGTTCGCGCACGAGGTTGCGCGTGGCGATGCTGGCCCCGATGCAGGCCGCGAGGCCCGTGACCAGCACCGTGACGAGGGAAGAAGTGCGCACGGCTTGGTTCCGGTTCACTTGCGTGGGAGGCAGTACGTCTCGAGGTCGGGGAAGGCCGCCATGACGAGGTTGCCGGCGAACGCGAGCGCGTCTGGGCTCACCTGTGCCAGGGTGTCGTCCGCCGTGTGCCACCACTGCGTGTAGCGCTTGTCGATCTGCGGGGGATCGCCAGGCCGCAGTCCCTGCGATTGCGGCGGGATCCGGCGCGCGAAGTCGATGAGCAGCACGCTCGGTACGCCGAACGCCGAGAAGGTGTTGTGGTCGTCGGTCGTGCCCCAGGGCGCACCCTTCTGCTTGTAGTAGGCGATCTCCTGCAGGCTCGGGAACTCGTACATGCGCGCTTCCTGGCCAGTCGTCTTGCCGGCGCGTTCAAAGATCTCCTGCAGCTTCGAGTCGGAGTTGCCGTCCTTGTCGATCTTGTAGTTCTGGTCGCCGATGAGGTCGAGCAGCACGAAGGCTTTCACGCGCGCCAGCGTCTTCGTCTCCGACAGCATCTTGCAGAACGCCTTGCTGCCGAGCAGCGCGCGCTCGCCGTTCCAGCTCCAGTCGAGCGACTCCTCGGCGTCGATCCAGTAGAGCCAGACGTTGACCTTGGGCTTCGGTCGCTCCTTGAGAACGCGAGCCAGTTCGAGCAGCACGGCCGGGGCGCCGCCACCGTCGATGGCACCGACGAACGGGAAGTTGTGCGCGGCGTCGGTGTGGCCGTCCGTGAGCTTGGTGTCGTAGTGCGCGCCGACGATGAGGATCGGCCCGTTCTGCGGATCGTCGCCGTCGATCTGCACGTAGAGGTTGCGGATGAGCTTCTTCTCCTTCTCGTGCATGACCTCCTGGGGCTTGGGCTGCAGGCCGAGCTTGCCGAGTTCGCCCGTGATGTAGTCGGCGGTCTTTCTGAGCGCGTCGGAACCGAACGGGCGCGGTCCGAAGCCGACCATGGCCTCCAGGTGCTTCATGGCGGCCGCACCGTTGACGGGGCCCTTCGGACTGCAGCCGACGAGCAGCGCAGGGGACAAGAGCAGGAGAACGGTCCGTGCCGCGCGGCCGATGCCGGGTTGCGGGAAGCGCTGCGCGCAGCGTTGCGAGCCGACAATCATGGCGAGCACGTTAGCACCGCATCGGCTCCGTCACAGACGCTTTCTGCCAGCAACCCCGTCGCCAAAAGCCTCATGGTCCGGTGCGGTTGCGTCGATACGATGGGCGGATCCCCGACGCCGCCGGTCCGGCTCCCGCTACCGGCGCTCGCGAGGCGCACGCCATGACCGAACTCGATCTGCCCGGACTCATCCGCGAATCCCTCGACAGCAAGCAGTACCAGGTGCAGCACTGGGAAGGGACCTTCCAGCAGTACCTCGACCTGCTCCAGGAGAATCCGCTGCTCGTGCGCACGGCCCACCAGCGCCTCTACGACATGGTGTTGAGCCACGGCGTCGAGGAGATCGAGATCGACAAGGAGAAGGTGCCGCGCTACCGCTTCTTCAGCGACGTCATCGAGGACGGCAAGGACGGCGTGTTCGGCCTCGAGCGCTCGCTGCACAACCTGATGGCGGTGTTCAAGGCCGCCGCGCACGGGTTCGGCGCCGAGCGCCGCGTGCTCTTGCTGCACGGCCCCGTCGGGTCGAGCAAGTCGACGATCGTGCGCCTGCTCAAGAAGGGCCTCGAGGCCTACTCGCGCACGCCGCAGGGCTCGCTCTACACGTTCTCGTGGCAGATCGACGGCGAGCGCATCGCCTCGCCGATGAACGAAGAGCCGCTGTTGCTCTTGCCCAGAGACGTGCGCCAGAAGGTGCTCGCCTCGCTCCAGAAGAAGGTGCGCACGTCCTACAAGCTGCGTCAGGACTTCGACCTCTCGCCGGTGTCGCGCTACTACCTCGAGACGCTCCAGAAGCGCCACGGCGGTGACTACGGCAAGACCCTCGAGCACGTCGTCGTGCATCGCCTGCTGGTCTCCGAGAAAGACCGCGTCGGCATCGGCACGTTCATGCCGAAGGACGAGAAGAACCAGGACAGCACCGAGCTCACGGGCGACATCAACTACCGGCGCATCGCCGAGCTCGGCACCGACAGCGACCCCAGAGCCTTCAACTTCGACGGCGAGTTCTGCGTCGCCAACCGCGGCATCATCGAGTTCATCGAGGTGTTGAAGCTCGACGTGGCGTTCCTCTACGACCTGCTGACGGCGAGCCAGGAGCACAAGATCAAGCCGAAGAAGTTCGCGCAGACCGACATCGACGAGGTCATCATCGGGCATACCAACGAGCCCGAGTACAACCGGCTGCAGAGCAACGAACTGATGGAGGCGTTCCGCGACCGCACCATCAAGATCGACATTCCCTACAACCTGCGCCTCACCAACGAGATCAAGATCTACGAGAAGGACTTCGGCAGGAAGCACGTGCCCGGCAAGCACATCGCCCCGCACACGCTCGAGATCGCGGCGATGTGGGCGATCCTCACGCGCCTCGAAGAACCCAAGAAGGCGAACCTGTCGCTGCTCCAGAAGCTCAAGCTCTACAATGGCAAGTCGCTGCCGGGCTATACCCGCGACAACATCCGCGAACTGCGCGACGAGGCGCAGCGCGAGGGCATGGAAGGCATCTCGCCGCGCTACATCCAGGACAAGATCAGCAACGTGCTCGTGCGCGACCTGCCGTGCATCAACGCGTTCATGATCATGAACGAGCTCGAAGAGGGCCTCGACCACCACAGCCTGATCTCCGACCCCGAGACCAAGAAGCGCTACAAGGACCTGCTGCTGGTCGTGCGCGAGGAGTACGAGGAGATCATCAAGAACGAGGTCCAGCGCGCCATCTCGGCCGACGAGGAGGCGATCGCGCGGCTGTGCGGCAACTACATCGACAACGTCAAGGCCTACACGCAGAACGAGAAGGTCAAGAACCCGTACACGGGCCGCGACGAGGAGCCCGACGAACGCCTCATGCGCAGCATCGAGGAGAAGATCAACATCCCCGACTCGCGCAAGGACGACTTCCGCCGCGAGATCATGAACTACATCGGTGCGCTCGCGGTCGAGGGCCGCACGTTCAACTACAAGACCAACGAGCGCCTGCACCGGGCCCTCGAGCTGAAACTCTTCGAGGACCAGAAGGACTCGATCAAGCTCACGAGTCTCGTCTCGACCGTGGTCGACAAGGACACGCAGGAGAAGATCGAGGTCGTCAAGGGCCGCCTCATGCGCGACTTCGGCTACGACGAGATCAGCGCCACCGACGTGCTCAACTACGTGGCGTCGATCTTCGCGCGCGGCGACACCAAGGGCGAGTGAGGCCAACGTGTCCGTCCGCCGGATCGACCAGGACCACACGCGGTTCCGCCACATCGTGCGCGGTCGCATCAAGCAGGACCTGAAGCGCTTCGTCAGTTCGGGCGAACTGATCGGCAAGCAGGGCCAGCGCTACGTGACGATCCCGCTGCCGCAGATCACGCTGCCACGGTTCCGCTACGGCGAGAACCAGAAGCAGGGCGTCGGCCAGGGCGAAGGCGAACAAGGGCAGCCCGTGCCCGGTCAGGACGGCGACGGCTCGGGGCAGGCCGGCGAGGAAGAGGGCAAGCACAGAATCGAGGTCGAGGTGTCGCTCGACGACCTCGCCAAGATCCTCGGCGAGGACCTCGAGCTGCCGAACATCGAGCCGCGCGGCCGCAAGAACCTGCGCACCGCGGCCGGCCGCTACACGGGCATCTCGCGGTCGGGCCCGATGTCGCTGCGCCATTTCAAGCGCACGTTCCGCGCCGCGTTGAAGCGGCAGATCGCGTCGGGCACCTACGATCCGGAGCGGCCGTTCGTGGTGCCGATCCGCGACGACCTGCGTTTCCGCGCGCTCCAGCATCGCGACGTGCCGCAGGCGAGTGCCGCGATCGTCTACATGATGGACGTGTCGGGCAGCATGGGCCGCGAGCAGAAGGAGATCGTGCGCATGGAGGCGTTCTGGATCGATACGTGGTTGCGCCACCAATACAAGAATCTCGAGGTCAACTACATCGTGCACGACGCCGTCGCGCACATCGTCGACCAGCACACGTTCTTCCACCTGCGCGAGTCGGGTGGCACCAAGATCTCCTCCGCGTACGACCTGGCCCGGCGCATGGTGGAGGACGAGTTCTCTCCGGCGGACTGGAACATCTACCTGTTCCACTTCTCCGACGGCGACAACTGG
>JAYUCN010000409.1:0-4718 GCA_043740335.1 Planctomycetota bacterium | reverse complement strand
GCACACAGGGTCGCCGTGAGCTGCGGCACCTTCGCGCGCTCGCATTCGTACGTGCCGGTGGTGGTCGCGCGCAGACCGGCCGCGAGCACCTGATCGCTCAGCTGCTGTTCGGCAACGAAATCGCGACGGCGCGCGCCGTCGGCGTCGGCGACCAGCGGCTGCTCCTCGCCGGGCGACACCGAAGTGCCGGCGTAGTCGAAGTGCAGCCTCGCCGTGACGGGGGCCGCCATCGAAGTCGGCAGCAACAGGGACAGCACCCCGATCGGTAGAGAGACCGGCAGGTGTTCGATCGCCGCCGCGAGAAACTGACGCGCCCCGGGGATCCGTGCCAAGGCACCGAGCAGTTCGCCGGCTTCGGCTGCGGGCACCTCGACCGGTCCGCGCTGACCGAGTTCGAGGGCCAGCTCCTGGGCGCCGGCACAATCGACGCGGACGAGGCGGTCGCCGACGAACACGAAACCGTGCTCCAGCCCCGCCCCAGGTCGCACGTTCTCCAACACCTCGGGCCCCCGCCGAAGCAAGCCGCGGACCTGCCCGACGGTCTTGCCCGGCGACGACGGCGGCGCATAGACGATCTCGAAACGGAACGGCTGGTCGATGTCGAACTGCAACCGACGAGGCGGTCCCAGGGCGCGCTGCGGATGCCCGAGGAACACGCGTGCCGTCGCGGCGAGCCACGGCAACACGACCGGCATGGTGTCGCGCCGCACGGGCCACGGCTGCGCGAGGCGCACGTCCCCGTTCGAATAGCCGTGGAATCCGTAACCGTTGTAGCGGTCCGCGCGACGGTCGCGATCCCACATCGCGAGCAGGGTGCGATCGGCCACCGACAACCGTTCGAGCAGCGCGCGGGGCACCAACGCGGTGCGCGGCACCCCGAGCTGTCCGTTCTTCTTTTGGTAGCGCGCGCGCACATGCACGGTCAAGCCGACGTCCGCACCTTCGCTGCCTGGTTCGACGTGATACTCGAGCACCGGCAAGCTCTGTTCCGCTCGGACCAAGGGGAGCGGCGACACGAACCGCTGCAGACGGCGGCGCCAATCGTGCTGCGGCTGGGCCGCGCCGGGTTCCTTGCGGGGAGCGCGCGCCGTCGGCGCCGACCGAGCAACGACCGCGCCATCGGCATCGATGTACCCCTCTTCGGTGGCATCCAGTCCCGCGAGAAACTGATCGACCTCGAGCAGAGTCGCCCAGATGTGCTGGCAGCCGACGAAACTCTGGAAGGACCGGCACGAACACGAGAAGTTCGCCTCGCCCGCCCGTTCGTAGTCGTCGATGTAGACCTGCCACTTGCGCTGGTCGAGCACGATCGCTTCGACGCGGTCGACATCGAGGTCGACCAGATGGACCCGCCTGGCGCGCCAGTGCACAGCGCCGAGGGTCTGCAGCACGGCCGGGACCCGGCACTGGTAGGCACGCAAGAGGGCGGAGACCATCGGCGCAGAACGCTACGCGGCTCCCGCTTGCAGGCAACCCCCGCCTCTGGGCAACCAGCTACTTGCCCGAGAGCCGCTTCTTCACGCGCGTGCGGAACGTCTGCATGATCGCCTGGCCGAGTTCGCACGAGTTCGCGATCCACTCGGCCTTGCTGAACGCGCGCGGGCTCGTCGCATTGCGGATCGCCGCGAGGTACGGCTCGACACGCGCGAACAGGAACAAGCCTTCGCCGTTGCTCTCGAGCAGGAACTCGGTGTGCACGATGCCGTGCTTCGCCATGCCGAAGACCATCTCCCAGTAGGTCGACGCCTGTCGATAGGCGCGGTTGAGCGGGTGTTCGGGTTGCAGGATGGCGACTGCCTCGGCCTCGTTGCGCGGCCAGTAGTCGCGGTTGATGGCGTCGCGCGATTCGCGCATGACGGGCTCGCGGCGCAGGTCGTAGATCTTGAGGACCAGCTCAGCGTCGTGGTGGTCCGGTGCTTGCTTGCTCATGCCGGAAATGGTGGCCAGCGGGCCGCGCGAAGGGAAGCAGGAACATCCATCCGCCGGATCGCCCAGCGCCATCATGGCCGCAGTCGACCCCCACCTTGACGCATCCGCCGTCACTGCGTGCAATGGCTGCCCATGATCTCACGCTACCTCGAGGAAGCGCTGCGCCGCGTTCGCTACGTCGCCGTACCTGGCGCCGGTTACGCGGCTACGGTGCGGGGACTTCGCGGCGTGATCGCGCACGCGCGCACGCGCGCTGGTTGTCGCGCGCAACTCGCCGAGGTCATCGAGGAATGGGTGCTCGTGCGCGTCGCTCGCGGACTGACCGTGCCGCGCCTCGGCCGGGCTCAGATCCGGGTGCGTCGGGCGAGCTGATGCCCGATCCGCGCCCCCTCTCCCCCGCGATGCTGCGCCCCTTCCTCGTCCTCGCCTGCACCGGCCTGCTCGCCGCCCAGCAGAAGCCTGCCCCGACCGAGCTCGATCCGGCGCGCACGTTCTTCGCCGCGGGCGAGGTCGTGCACGTGGCGATCACGCTCACCGAGGCCGACCGGAAGCAGCTGCGCGAGAAGCCGCGCGAGTACGTGCCTGCCGCGCTGCGCCTCGACGGCAAGATGGCCTGGGCGCGCATCGGCATCAAGCTGAAGGGCGCCGCCGGCAGCTTCCGCGAGATCGACGATCGACCGGGGTTCACCGTGCACCTCGGCAAGTTCGGCGACACCAACCGCTGCCATGGCCTGCAGCGCTTCCACCTCAACAATGGTGTGCAGGACGACAGCTATCTCTGCGAGTGGCTCGGCAACGAAGTGTTCACGGCGGCGGGCCTGCCGTCGCCCCGGGTCGCCCATGCGCTGGTCTCGCTCGACGGCAAGAGTCTCGGCCTCTACGTGCTGCGCGAGGCGTTCGACGCGCAGTTCCTGCTGCGCGCGTTCGGCAACACCAAGGGCAACCTCTACGACGGCGGCTTCTGCCAGGACATCGACAGCGACCTCGAGAAGGACAGCGGCGACGGCCCCGACGATCACAGCGACTTGAAGCGGCTGCTGGAACTCTGCAAGAGCAAGGACCAGAACCGCGTGGTCCAGCTCGATGCCGCGATCGACATCGCGGCCTTCGTCGACTTCGTCGCCCTCGAAGCGATGTTGTGCCACTGGGACGGCTACAGCCAGAACCGCAACAACTTCCGCCTCTGGGTCGAGACGCTGCCGGGCCGCGTGCACTTCCTGCCGCACGGCATGGACCAGCTGCTCGGCGACTGCGAGGCGTCGATTCTCGCCCATCCGTCGGCGATCGTGGCGAGCGCCGTGCTCCAGGAGCCCGGCTTCCGCAAGCGCTACCGCGAACGCTTGCGCGCCTTGTTGCCGCTGTTCGCGCCACAGAAGCTCGAACCGCGGCTCGAAGCCATGGCGGCGAAACTCCAGAAGGAACTGCGCGCGAGCGACGAGGACGCCGCGCGCCGACACGCGGCCGCCGTGCGCGGACTGCTGGAACGCGTCGCGGTGCGCTACCGGAACCTGCAGGTGCAGGTCAAGGCACCCGAGCCCAAGCCCCTGCACTTCACCGGCGACAAGCCGATCGCGTTGAAGACCTGGCACCCCGCGGCCGAGACCGACCACGTCGTGCTCGACAAGAAGGACTTCCGTGGCGTCACCACGCTGCAGATCGCCTGCCAGCCGGGTGCTACCGAACCGCAGAAGGCCGCGTGGCGCACGGCGGTCCTGTTGAGTCGCGGCCGCTATCGCCTGTCGGCCCTCACCCGCTGCGAAGGCATCGAGGCAGCGAAACAACCGGACGACAACGACGCGCCGGGAGGGGTCCGGCTCGCCGTCGACGAGGCGCGCAGCGAGCGATTGTCCGGCAACCAGAACTGGCACGAGCTGGTGTGCGAGTTCGAGGTCGGCGAGTTCCAGCGCAGCGTCGAACTGCAGGCGGGACTGCGGGCGATGGCCGGCGTCGCGTGGTTCCGCCTCGATTCGCTGCAGCTCGCGCGCGTGCCGGACTGACCACGCTACGGCAGCAGTTCGCGTTGCAGATCCGCGCGATCGACGAACAGCGCTTCTTCCTTCACGACACCCTTCCGCTCGACCACCACTCGGTACTCGCCGGGCGGCAGGAACGCATGCCAACGGGGGCCGCCCTGCGCGGCGAGCGAGTGCACCGGACGATCACCCGCGAACACAGAGACCCACGCACTCGCGTCGTTGGTCCCGTGTCCGTCGCCCGCGCGCAGTTCGACCTGCGCGCGCGGTTGCACGAACACTTCGATCGGGTTCTGGTCGCCTGGCACGATGTCGAGCCTCCGCACGGGTTGCCGATCGAAGGGCAGGAAGGCCACGCGGCCATCGATGTCGGCATCCTGCAACAGCAACTCGGCGGGGCCGGGTGGCACGCTCGCATACCCAAGTGCCTTGGCACCTGCGTTGGGCTCGCGCCGGCCCAGCTCGACGACCGCGAACTCGCGACCAGCGGCACGCAACCGCGGCATGGCCGGCAGCGGCGGCGCGAACGGGCGGCCATCCGGCGCACGCAGGTGCAGCACCACCACGCCCGCCGCCTTGGCAAGGAACTCGAGGCGCGCGGTCGGTGCTTCGACGGTCAGTTCGAAGGTCTGCGGCTCGCTGCCGTGGACGAACGGCGACTGCACGTTCACGGTCCAGCGGCCGATCGGCAGCTCGCGGAACGTGCCCGTGCGTCCGTCCGTCGCGTCGATCCGGAACACCGCCCGCACGCCCTCGACAGCGCAGCGACCCTCGGCCTGGAACGCGAGGGCACCCGCGAACGCGGGCAGGAGTCCG
>JAYUCN010000408.1:0-1903 GCA_043740335.1 Planctomycetota bacterium | reverse complement strand
GCGCGACCACGGCCCGATGGTCGAGGAAGGCGCGCAGGTCCTGGACCATCGCCGCCATCGTCTGATAGCGCCGGGCCGGGTCGCGTTCGAGACTGCGGTCGAGGATCGCCTGGAGATCGCGCGGCAGGCCGCGGTGCAGTTGCGCGGCCGGCGTCGGGTCCTCGCTGCGCAGCGCCACCAGCACCTGCTGCAGGTCGCCTGCGTGCGGTGGTCGAAAGGTCAGCAGATGGTACAGCGTGGCACCGAGGCCGTAGACGTCGAGGGTCGCGTGCGGCTCGTTGTGGCCACGGGCCTGTTCGGGCGCCATGTAGCAAGGCGTGCCGACGACGGTGTGTGTGCGCGTGATGCTGGCGTCCCCCGTGCGCAGAGCGATGCCGAAGTCGAGCAGCACGGCGGTGCCACAGTCGCGCACGAACGCGTTGCTCGGCTTGACATCGCGGTGGCAGACGTCGTCCTGATGCGCCGCCGCAAGTCCATCGCCGAGTTCGGCGGTCCAGCGCACGACCTGGCGCAGGTAGCTGCGCTCGAGCACAGCGGTCGGCAACCGGGCGGCGAGCCAATCGGTGCGCGCGAACGCCGCCGCCGAAGGGCCCTCCGGCATCGCCCCTCGCGCGCAGTCGAGGATCGTCTGCAACGAGACCCCGCGCAGCAGTTCGGTGACGAGGAACGTCGTG
Source organism: Planctomycetota bacterium (assembly GCA_043740335.1). Classification (GTDB taxonomy): domain Bacteria; phylum Planctomycetota; class UBA1135; order UBA1135; family UBA2386; genus DASVAL01. The sequence goes on along the minus strand of JAYUCN010000408.1, from coordinate 1,229 downwards.
CCGTCGTCGGTGCGGCCCTGGTCGTGGATGCGCACGATGTGCGGGTGCTCGTGCGCCGCCAGCACGATGGCTTCGCGCAGGAAACGTGCTTCCGTGTCGGCATTGCGGAACAAGCCGCGATGCAGGAGCTTGACGGCGACCTCACGCTGCAACCGTTCGTCGATGGCGCGGCAGACCGTGCCGGCCGCACCGGCACCGATCGGCTCGTACAGCCGGTAGCGCCCGGCCAGCAGCACATCGTGCGGCAACTCCTCGGTGCAACTCTGCCGATGCAACGCCGGCAGCTCGGCACGCAGGCCCAGCGCGCCCGCCACCTGTGGCCCAAGGTCGGGGCGGGCCGCGCACAGCGTCTCGAGATCAACGGGCTCGCCGCGATCGAGCTCCGCCAGCGCCTGCGCGATCCAGTTGGCGACGAGGTCTTCGTCGGACAGCGCGGCGGCGTCATGGTCGTTCGTGCTCACGCCTTGCTCCCTTGCGCATCGATGCCGCGTTGGCGCAGTCGCAGCAGGAGGCGAGCCTGGGCCGCATGGAAGGCCTTGCGCGCCGCGTCCGCCGACGGCCAGGCCAGGCGCTCGGCGAGCTCGGCGAACTCGAGGCCCTCCTCGAGCCGCAACACCAGCAGGGTCCGTTCGCGTTCGGGGAACGCCGCGAGCACCTCGCGGTAGATCGCGAGCTGTTCCGCATTGGCGACGATCGTGCCGGGCGATGCCCCATCCGCCGCGACGCCGGCCGTCATCGGTCCCTGGTCCGAGACGCGGCGCACGTCGCGGCGCGCCGCCTGGCTCTTGCGCACCTGGTCGACGAGACGGTGCTCGACGAGCGTCGCCAGCAGCGTGACGAATGCCTCCTCGCGGTCGCCATCCCAGCGGTCGAGGCCGCGCAGCACGTCGAGGAACACGTCCTGCACGACGTCGCCCGTGCTCAGCAGGCGCAGCACCGCATGCTGGTGCGGCCGCAGCCGCTGTTGGATCTGGCGGTGGACGAGGGCAGCCACCCGCGGGTAGTAGCGCGCGATGAGTTCCGCCAAAGCCTCCTTGGACCCGGACCGGGCGGCGGCGAGCAACTCGGTCAAGGCGTCCATGGACCGCAGTATCGCGGAAGGGCCGGCCGATGGGCAGGGCCCTGGGTCGCCGCGGTCGCAACGGCTCGCGTCCAGTGCGGGTTTCCTTCCGGCACTTGGTCGAACCAGGGGACCGGGCAGGAAGTTCATGCCATGGCAACCGAGCGAT
>JAYUCN010000407.1:0-1906 GCA_043740335.1 Planctomycetota bacterium | reverse complement strand
CAGGGCCCCATCCTCGTCCTTGAAGTTCTGGAACTCGTAGCGCTTGGCGATACCTTCGGTCGTGCGCAGCAGGTTCCAGCCAATGCCGCCCGGGTTCTGTTGCCCCGCGGCGGTCGCCGGCCATTCCATGTAGCCGAACTTGCGTTTCTGCTCGGTCACCACTTCCTTGACGGCGGGCGTCAGCATGGCCTCGGCCATGAACGAACTGCCGGGCGCGAACTGGGCGATCACCTTCTGCTTGCCGCCGCCATATAGAAGGCGCAGGCCCTGCCAGTGGCGATCCACCGACAACGATGTCGAGGTCGAACTGCGCAGGTCGATCTGCTGCACGCCGACGCGCTGGCACCGGTCGGCGATCGCCTTGTCGGCGTTCGGATCGAAGCGCTGCACCACGACCTTGCCCTTGCCGAGCTGGACCATCTCGTCGAGGAAGTTGTCGACGACGACGCGGCTCTCGCGCAGGGCGACCGGCAGCTTCTCCTTCGGACTGAAGTAGGCCTCGATGATGAGACGCTTGTCGAGCTTGCCGAGCAGCGTGCGCGTCGACGCGGACGACGTCCACAGCTGGTCCGACGTGAGGTCGATGCGCACGCGGTGGCGCGAGGCGAGGTAGACGATCTGGCCGAGCACGAGCAGCAGCAGCAGCACGTGTACGGTGACGGCGAGGGCGGCGCCACGTTCGGCCGCTCGGACCTGGGCGCAAGCAGGGTCGTGCATGGCGATCATCCCTTGTGGCGCCGTGCCTGCAGCACGAGCGTGTTGGCGTAGAGGAAGAAGCCGCAGAAGCAGGCGAAGTAGACCACGTCGCGCGTGTCGATGACGCCGCGCGCGATGCTCTCGAAGTAGCCGTACGGACTGATCCCGCTCAGCACGTCGACGGCCCACGCGGGCCACCCCGCCAGCGCCTCGATGAGGACCGGATAGCCGAGCGCGTAGAGCACGAACAGCGAGACCAGCGACAACAGCATCGCAACGATCTGATCCCGCGTGGTGCTCGACCAGAACATGCCGACCGCGACGAAACTGCCCGCGAACAGCAGCGACGCCACGTAGGCGCCGATCACGGGTGGCCAGTCGACGCGGCCGTAGGCGCCGAGCGTCAGCGGCAGCAGCAGCGTCAGCAGCATCACGAAGCCGAGGTAGACGACGGCGGCGCCGAACTTGCCGAGCACGGGTTGCCAGAGGCGGACCGGGAAGGTCAGCAGCAGCTCGATCGTGCCGAGCTTGCGTTCCTCGGCCCACAGCCGCATGGTGAGTGCTGGCAGGAAGCAAAGGAACAGGAATGGCAGCAGGCCGAAGAACACCTGCATGCTGGCCTGGGAACCGTGCTGCAAGGTCGCGGTCGAGGCGAAGAACAACAACAGGCCGAGGAACAGCATGCCGAACACGTAGGCGATCGGCGAATAGAAGTAGCTCTTCAGCTCGCGGCGGAAGATGACGAGGGTCTCACGCATGGAGGGCCTCCTTCTGCGCATCGAGCGTCAGCGACCGGAACACGTCTTCGAGGCTCGCGCGTTCACGTTGCAGCTCCAGCAGGTGCCAGCCGTTCTCGACGACGAGGCGCGCGAGCGCTTCCTCGACCGCAGCCGCACCCGGCGCAAGGTCGAGCCGGTACTCGACGACATCCGCTGTCCGCGCGACCACGGCGACCGAGCAGGGCAACGTGCGCAACTGGGCGAGCACCTGCGACTCGGGCCCGCGCACGCGCGCATGCAGGGCACCGGCCGGGTGCTTGCCGATCAGCGCTTCGCGCGTGCCGTCGGCGACGATCTCGCCCTGGCTGACAATGATGATGCGCGAACAGGACTTCTCGACTTCCTGGAGGTAGTGCGTGCTCAGCACCACGGTGTGTTCGGCGCCCAACCGCTCGATGAGCTTGCGCACTTCGACGATCTGGTTGGGGTCG
>JAYUCN010000406.1:0-11455 GCA_043740335.1 Planctomycetota bacterium | reverse complement strand
GTCGACGTCGCAAAAGCCGAGCAGCGGCCGCACGCACAAGCGCAGCGGCTGCAGGCCACTGTTGCGCCAGCGCACGAGCAGCAGCGGCGGCGTGCCTGCGCGCGCGCGCTGCAGCACGACCGAACGTTCGAGCACATGCCCGCCCGTACGGAACGTCCAGCGCGGCAGCGGCCGATGCACGAAGTCGACGGCGGCCGCAATCGGCGTCGGCATGGGCAGGCTCTGCCAGTGCGCGTGCATGAGGAACGTCTCGCCCGCCGCCTCGACGATGCGTTCATCGAGGCCCGCCACCGCCTGCACGCGCCGCGCCGAGTCCGCCGGCCGCACGATCCAGAAACCGTGGTAGCGCCGCGTCGCCAGGTCCTTGGCCGTGCCGCACGCATAGCCACCAGCACCGTCCGTGAGCAGCCACTCGGCGTCCTGCGGGCTCGTCACGACGGGTTCCGGGCGTTCCCGGCCAGCGGGCGGTCGAGCAGAAGATTTGGCGGATGCCATCGAGTTCCGAGGTGCCGACGCGCGAAAGAGGGCACGAGCCTACGTCTGGAACCTCCGGTATCAACGTTCCTTCCGGCCCGGATTCCGGACGGAGCACTGTCGCTCCCCCATCGCCCGCTGCATCCTTCCAAACCCTCGTTTGCACGTCGTGCAGCCGAGGCCTCGCCATGGTCCCGCTCGACCTCAAGAACGTCCTCGTCTTCATCCTCGCCGGCGGCGAGGGCAGCCGCTTGAAGCCGCTGACCGAGAATCGGGCGAAGCCCGCGGTGCCGTTCGGCGGTTGCTACCGCATCATCGACTTCACGCTGAGCAACTGCATCCACTCGGGGCTGCGTCGCATCAACCTGCTGACGCAGTACCAGGCACGCTCGCTGGAAGAACACATCCGCTTCGGCTGGAACTTCCTGCCGCGGCGGCTCGAGCAGTGGATCACGTGCACGCCGCCCCACCACGTGTCGGTCGGCAAGTGGTACCGCGGCACCGCCGACGCGATCTTCCACAACCTCGACACCATCCGCGACTGGGATCCGCCCAACGTCGTCGTGCTGTCGGGCGACCACATCTACCAGATGGACTATCGCGACATGCTGCGCGAGCAGGTCGAACACAACGCCGCGCTGACGATCGGTGCGGTGCGCATCAAGGTCGAAGAAGCGTGGCGCTTCGGCATCCTCCAGATCGGCGCTGATGGCCGGGTCACGGGCTTTGTCGAGAAGCCCAAGGAGAACGCACCGCAGATCCCGGGCGACCCCGGCTACTGCCTCGCCTCGATGGGCATCTACGTGTTCGAGACCAAGGAACTGGTGAAGCGCCTGCGCGAGGACAACGCGATGCCCGAGGGCCAGGGCGGCGACTTCGGCATGCACGTGATCCCGCGCATGATCGCCGAGGTGCCCGTCTACGCGCACTTCTTCCGCGGCATCGACGGGGGCGGCAACGAACCCTACTGGCGCGACGTCGGCACGATCGAAGCCTACTTCGACGCCAACATGGACCTCTGCAGCGTGAAGCCGCAGTTGAACCTGTACGACAAGGACTGGCCGACGTACACGCTGTGGCACAACGACCCGCCCGCGAAGACGGTGTTCTCGGAACCGGGCGACGGGCGGCGCGCGGAGGTGCAGGATTCGCTGCTGGGTCCCGGCGTCGTGGTGTCGGGCGCGAAGGTGCGGCGCTCGCTGCTGAGCAACCGGGTCCGCGTCGAGGAACACAGCCAGCTCGACGAGGCCATCGTGCTGCGCGGCGCGACCATCGGCAAGCACTGCAAGTTGAAGCGCGTGATCGTCGACAAGTGGAACACGGTGCCGGATGGGACGGTGATCGGCTACGACGTCGAGGCGGACCGGAAGAAGTTCGCGGTGTCGCCGACGGGCATCGTCGTGGTCGAGCACGGGCACAAGTGGAGCTGAGGTGGTGCCCAGGGCTGCGTTCGTCATCCCCGCCCACGACGAGGTGGGCCAACTCGAAGCCACACTGACGGCGCTGCACAACGCTGCCGGTGCGGTGTTCGGCCACGATGCCTACGAAGTCGTGGTCGTCGACGATACCTCGACGGATGGCACGGGCGAGTTCGCGCGCAGCCTCGGCGCGAACGTCGTGCGCGTCGAGAAGCGGCAAATCGCCGCGGCGCGCAACGCGGGTGCCGCAGCGACGAAAGCACCGATTCTCGTCTTCGTCGATGCCGACACCTGCATCGACGAACGTGCACTCGGCGAAGCGCTGCAGGTGCTGCGCGAAGGAGCGGTCGGTGGCGGCGCCATGGTCCGCTTCGATGGGCCCGTACCCTGCTTCGCTCGCGCCATGCTGGAGCTCGTCGTCGGCCTGTTTCGCGCGCTGCAGTACACCGGCGGCTGCTTCCTGTTCTGCCGACGCGATGCGTTCGACGCGGCCGGCGGCTGGGACGAAGCCTTCTTCGCGGGCGAGGAGATCGAACTCGCCACTGCCCTGAAGCGCGTGGGGAAGCAGCGCGGCATCGCGCGGCGCCGCAGGTTCCGCATCGTCAAGCATCGCGTCGTCACTTCGGGCCGCAAGGTGCGCGCCCACAGTGCGTGGCAACTGCTGCGCATCCTGGGCCGCCTCGTGTGGCGCGGCCGCCGTGGCCTGCAGTCGAGGCGTGGCCTCGAGTTCTGGTACGAGCGGCGCGCCGACGAACAGTGAATTCCCCAAGGACGCGGCACAGGGGCGCTCGAGCCCGAACCAATCCAAGGCCATCTCGAAACCCTGGAAGCCGCTTGTTTGGCCGGCTGGACGGCAGCGGCAATCTTGTCCGAAGCGCCGAGGTCGCGGCATCTGCAATTCGTCACGCCGTGCGCGATGAAACAGGACAGCACTACCGCAGCAGCGGCGCGAGCTCCGTCGCGAACCACTTGCCGACCACTTCGTGGCCACGCACACTGAGGTGACCGCCATCGCTGATGAAGAGCTGTTCGGGATCAGGCTCGGCAGCGAGGATCGGCGTCGCATCGAAGCACGGCATGCCGAGTTCGCGCGCCACGGTCCTCCAGCGATGCTGCGCGAGCCCACGTTCGAACAACGGGGGATCGAAGCCCAACTCCTGCAGGTGCGCGCGTCGCTTCGGTTCGATCACCTGCCACGACGTGGGCAACACGAGGAACACGACCAGCCGCCGACCAGCGACCTCCTTGGCGCGCTGCAGCGAGGTCCGCAGGATCCCCAGGAGGCGCGGAATCACGGGCGCCGCTCCGTCGACCCACGTCGTCGCCTCGTCGATCACATCGAGGAAGAGTCCCGCGTGCGTGCGGTCCTTTGGCAGGCCAGCGGTGAGTGCCAGTTCTTCTGCACTCCACGGCAAACGCGCCATGAGAGAAGCGTCCACGCAGTTCGTCGCCAACCACGACTCGACCCACAGCGCGGCCCGCGACCGGTACATCAACCGCGCCCTGAACGACGTGCCGACCAGCCGCGCCCAGACGCCCTGCAGCATCAACCCGGCGTAGACGGTGCGTTCGGGGTTCGTGTCGTCGAGCGCGTCGTTGCCAAGACATCCGCACACCACGAACGCGTCGGCGCCGAACGGCTCGTCGAGCCGCGCCATGTGCGCGACCGCGTGTTTGCTGCCGTAGGCCGGCACGCCGCCGTTGCCGACCATCACCGGCAGACCGGCCGCGCGCAACTCCACCTCGATGCGCGCCGGCAGCGCTTGTTCCGCCTGCACGCCGTAGCCCCACACCATCGAATCGCCGAGCATGAGCAGGCGCCGTTCGCCGCTCTGCTTGCTCGCACACTCCGGTCCGCGCATGCCGAGGGAGTTGATCGCCACGGTCGTCTCGACATCGACGCGCAGCGTGCCGCGGTAACCGGGCTGCAGCGCGATGTCGCCATCCGCCGTCGGCACGTACATGCCCGCCTGCTGGAACTCGGCGAACCACGGCGGCAGCGTCCAGAACAGACGGAACGCGAGCTCGACCACGACGAGCCCCGACACGATCCCCAGCACGAGCGCCGTCACCACGAACGACCAGCGGCGTTTTCGCTTGGGCTGGCTGGCGGGCGCGGGTCCGTTCGTCATGCGCAACGTTCCGGCGGGACCCAACGCCCGCTCAGTTGGCCGCCTGCCGCTGCGGCAGGAACTCGCCGAGGAACTGCGGCAGCATCTTGCGCCACGTGACCCAGTCGTGCCGCCACGACTTGTCCCAGGCGTCGACGCGGTTCGGGATGCCCTTGGGGCCGAGCACACGCTCGACCTTCCAGCTCTGCTCGGGATCCTCGTAGTCGCCCTGACCGTGCGCGAGCAGGATGAAGCGCTGCCGCAGCAGCTCGAGGTGCTTGCCGCCGAGATGCGGTACGAAGTCGAGCGGCGAACTCTCGTGGTAGTCCTTGTTGATGCGGCCTTCGAGGAAGCGGTTCATGTTGTAGGTGCCCGACAGGCAGAAGGCCTTGCCGAACACGTCGGGGTGCCGGCAGACGCTCGCCAGCGCGTTGAACGCGCCGATCGAAGCACCCGCGGTCCAGATCAGGCCGCCGTCGCCGCCGCAGTCGCGATGGATTGCCGGCACGACCTCGCGGTAGATGCAGTGGTCGAAGCGGTTCTGCATCGCCGCGGCCTGCTCGAGGGTCTTGCACTCCTTGAGCCACGCCTGCCCGGCGACGGAGTCCACGACGTAGACCTTCACGCGCAGGTCCCTGATGAAGTCGCCGATCGCCGTGATGAGGTGGAAGCGCTCGGGCTCCTCGGCGTCGCCGCCCGCGGTCGGGAACAGCAAGAGCGGCGTGCCGCCCACGCCGTAGCGCACGAACGTGATGTCGCGACCGCCGAGGGCCGGGGACTTCCAGGTGATCTTGTGCTTGCTCACTTCTTCGACTCCTTCTCCTGATCGCTGATGGTCTTCTCCTGATCGCTGATGGATCGCTGCACGATCGCGAAGAACCGCGTCGAGAACTCGTCGACCTCGTGCGCCGGGTACATGTTGGTGACTTTCTTGCGGATCGCGTCGCGGCAGCGGTCGCTGCGGAACCACTTGCGCGCCGCCTCCTCGACGGGGCCCATGTGCTTGGTGCAGAACTCGGTGAACTGGTCGGCCGACAGGCGTTCGCGCGCGATCCTGGCGTAGCCCTTGAGCTTCTCGCGGTACGGCAGATCCTTCTTCGCGGCGATCGCGTAGTAGGGTTCGAAGTCGAGGGTCTTCTTCATCGGCCGCCTGGTCGCGGCGACGAACAGCGCCCATTTGAGGTTGCTCGTCACGTACCACGGCCAGTGGTAGTGGATCGAGTTGACCTGACTGTCGGGGCACGGGTTCGCGAAGTCGATCGGGTGGAAGACGCCATCCTTGCGCAGCGCCTCGACGCTGTTGAAGTCCCAGCCGAAGAAGGTGTTGATCAGCAGGCAGGTGTCGATCATGACCTGCTCGTCGTCCTTGCTGCAGAAGTTGCGCTCCATGAGGTAGCGACCGTGCAGCGGCTGGCTCGCGTCGTACTTCATGAGGCGGACCTGCGGACCGATGCCGACCGCGCGCACGAACAGGTCGAAGCCGGCGACGGCCTTCTGCACGTGCATGAGCATCTTCTCGCTCTTCTCGTAGGCAGAGCACAGTTGCGCTTCGTCGTCGACCTTGCTGACGCCCTGCCAGCCGCCGCCGTCGAACGGCTTCATGAACGCGGGCACGCCCTGGGCCTTGCCGAGCGCGCCGAGGTCGAAGTGCCGCGCGTAGGCGTTCAGCGTGAACTCGAGGTCGGGCTTCGGTTCGTAATGCTTCTGCGGCACCATGAAGGTGTCCGGGATCGGCATGCCGAGCGCCTTCATCGCGCAGTAGGTCGAGTGCTTCTCGTAGCTCTGCACCGACCACGGGTTGTTGTAGACGTAGAGGCCGTCCATGAGGATCGACTTCTTGATCCACTCGCGCTGGATCACGAGCCAGTGCGTGAGGCGGTCGACGACGAGGTCGTATTTGCAGCCCTGCTGGAGCTTGAACGGTTCGATGGTCGTGCGTTCGCACGCGAACCTGATCGCGTCGTTGCCGATCTTCAATTCGAGTTTGGCGTCGGCGAGGATCTGTTCGAAGGCGAGCGGCCAACAGATGTCGGCGCCGAGCGAGAGTCCGATGTGGCGGGTGACGGCGGGCATGGCGAGGCGACGGAGCGGGCGGCGCACTATGCCGGGGCGGCGAGGCCCTGGCCAGAGGCCTGCTACCCTGGCCCCAGGTCCTTGAGCAACCGTCGGATCGGCTCCACGAGGGTCGGGACCTTCTTCGTCGCCGCATCCCAGGCGATGTCGAGATCGATCGCGAAGTAGGCGTGCGCCAACACGTCGCGCATGCCCGCGATCTTGCGCCAATCGACTTCCGGTGCACGCTGCCGCACCTCGTCGGGAATCCGCTTGGCTGCTTCACCCAGGATCTCGAGGTTCCGGACCACGGCATCGATCGTGCGCGGATCCGCAGCGAAGGCGTCGCGATCGACACCTTGCAGGTAGTCGTTCATCCGCTGCGCAGCCTCGAGCATGTCCTCGAGATAGAGCCCGATGTCACGCGGCACGGATCGCCTCGCGGAGGATGCGGTCGCGAACCCGTGGCTTGAGTTTCTCGACGGGCACGAGGTCGACACGCCGACCCAACAAATCCTCGAGCCGGAGCTTCAGATCCATGTAGCGATCGAACGTGTGGCTGTCGAGATCGACGAGCAGATCGACGTCGCTCTCAGCGTTCGCCGCGTCGCGCGCGAAGGAACCGAACAGCGCCAACCAGCGCGCGCCCAGGGAGTGCAGTTCCTGCGCATGCGTCGCCAACAACCCGAGCACCGCTTTGCGATCCAACATCAGCAGCGCAGTCTACCAACAAGTGGCATGTGCAGCTTCACCAAGCCAGACCCTCCACCAGGAAGTCTGCTTCGAACTCCCTGCGTCGCCGCACCCCTCGGGAACATTCCTGCACATGGCGAATCTCTGAAGTCGCTCAGAAACGCCTCGCTCGATCGTCCGTGCTGACGTGCTGGACCCACCTGCCACCCGCTTCGCACAGCTTCGCGCCGGACGCTGCACGTGTCCGTCACTTCGTCAGCAGCCGTTGCAACTCGCCGTCGTTCGGATGCCGCGCCAACCCCTGTTGCCAGACCTCGCGAGCCTTCTTCTCGTCGCCGCGCTGCGCGTACAGCCGCCCGAGGTAGAGGTACGTCTGCGATTGACCCGGTTGGGCGGTCGTCCGGGTCTGCTGCGCGACGAGCCGCTCGAACTGAGCGATGGCCTCGGTTTGGCGGCCCGAGACCGCGTCGCCGTAGCTGAGCCCGACTGCCTTGCGAAACCGCGCTTCCCAGTGATCCGGCTCCAGTTCGAGTGCCTTGTCGAACTGGGCGTCGATCCGCTTGCCCAACTCGATGCGCTGCTGCTCACCGGTCGCCTGCAGCAGTTTCTGCACGTAGGCAGCACCCAGATCGGTTTGCGCGTCGGCGGAGCCCGGCTGTGCGGCCGCCATCTGCTCGAACCAACTGACAGCATCATCGAGCCCGCCCATCTCACGCAGCTTCTGCCACAGTGCGTCGCTGGCTGCGCCTGACTCGGCCTGCGCGAGTTGCTGCGCCAGCGCCACGGCCGCGCTCGCCACCCTCGGGTCCGACACCTTGGTCGGACCGGCGACCGTCACCGCCGCGTTCACCTGACCTCGGTTCGCCAGCACCTTCTCGATCAGTTCCTCGATGCGCACGGCATCGATCACTTCGTGTCGTTCGGTCGTGGTCGCGGTAGCGGGCTGCAACGAGCGCTGGTCGATGGCGTCGAGCCGCTGACGCAGCGCCGCGAGCTCGCGTGCGACGTTCGCTTCGTCGCCCGTCGACGAAACCACCGGCGCCGCACCGCCGGCGAACGCGCCGCTCGAACTGAACGCGAGCGCGATGCTGGCCGCCAGCAGCGCAGAAGCACTCATGATGAGCTCGGGGCTCAGGGAGGCTCGTCGTCGCGTGGGTATCGGACTCATTGCACGGTGATGTCCAGGGCGTCGCTCGCACTCAAGGTGCCTTGCACGCCGCACCACGGTGGATTGAACCACGCGAACTGCGCGTAGAACTGACCACCCGCCGTCACCGTCGCCAACGAAAGGGGCACCTTCGCGAACCCGAGATCGTCGCTGACGGCGGTGGCCAGGATCGTCGGTTGCACAAGGTCGATCCAAGCGCTGATGCCGAGGATGGGGAACCCCGGTGCTGGCGCAAAACCGATGACCACGATGCCGATCGTCAACGGTGGCGCTTGCGTGCAAGCGAGCGCGAAGTCCGCGGCTCCGGCCGCGGGCCAGCGCCCGACCGTCGCGTAGATCGGTCCGAGGCACGCGGGCGTCGATGTGCCGTAGCGCACCACACCCGGAGTTCGCAGGTCGAGCACGGCAGCGAAGGCGTCGTTGGTGCCGAGCTGGGAGGGCGACCACGCACCCGCGGAGATCGGGAGGTTGCCCGAGTTCGTCACGCCGGTGAGCGCCACCGCGGCCTCGTTGCGGCCATCGATCGCCTCACCGCCATCGCTCCCCGTGCCGCCGAACAGCGTGCCGGCCATGAGCCCGCCGCCATCCGCGGCGAGGTGCACGACGAACGCGTCGGCGGAGCCGAGTCCGCTGCTGACCACGGCTCCAGGCGTGGTGGGGAACACGGAAGAGCTGCACTGGCCGCCGAGCAACAGCGTGCCGACCGGCGTCACGGACAGGCTCTTCAGCACGTCGCCGCCGTTGCCGCCGATCAGCGTCGCCCAGCGGCGGTGGAACTGCGCGTCGAACGCCGCCACGAACGAATCCGACGAGCCCGAGGCCGTGGACTGGAATGCCCCGGCCGTGACCGGGAAGTTGTTGGACGATGTCACGCCACCGACCAACATCAGTCCGCTCGGCGCCACCGCGACGGCCTCGCCGACGTCGCCGGCGCTGCCGCCACACAACGACGAGCCGAGCAGGTTCTGGCAGCTCGCATCGAAGCGCGCGAGGAACGGATCCGACGAGCCGAGCAGCGTCGACTGGAAGCAGCCGGGTGTGGTGGGAAAGTTGGCCGACGACGTGACGCCGCCGATCACCACGGTGCCGCCCGGTCCCACCGCCACCCCCTTGCCGACGTCGCCATCACTGCCGCCGAGCAACGTCGACGCCAGCAGCTGCGTGCCGTTGTTCGAGATCTTGGCGACAAAGGCATCCGACGTTCCCTGACGCACGCTCGAGAACGCACCGGCAGTCGTCGGGAAACTCGCCGATGAGGTGGTGCCGGTGATCCACACGTCGCCGTTCGCCTCGACATCGAGATCCTCCGCCAGATCGTCGCCCGAACCGCCGAGCAGCGTCGAGAACACCAACGCAGTGCCGTTCGCCGTCAAGCGCGTGACGAAGGCGTCGGAGTTGCCGCCGAGCGTGGTGTCGTAGGCGCCGGCGCTGGTGGGAAAGTTGGACGAGCCGGCCGCACCGGTGATCGTGGCTGTGCCGTTGCCGTCGCCGCGCACGCCCGTGCCGCGGTCGCTGCCGGAGCCCCCAAGATACGTCGCATACACGACACCGGTGCCCGTCGCGTTGATGCGCGCGACGAACACATCGTTGGTGGGCGGCCCGAAGCCGTTGTAAGTCGGATCGAAGCAACCCGCGCTGGTCGGAAAGTTGCTCGAGTTCGTTTCTCCCACGACCAGTACGGTGCCGTCCGGTTCGCGCCAGATGTCGTAGCCCCATTCGTTGGACGAGCCGCCGACGAACGTCGACCACTGCAACACCGGGTCGATGCACAGCGTCTCGTCCGCGGCAACCGCAGGAGCATCGAAGCCGAACGTCTGGCGATCGATCACACGGAACCGCACCGTGACGGACCGGCGTCCGCCTTCAGCATCGGTCGCCCATGCGATCGGCGGACTCTGCACGAGGGCGCCGGACTCGGCGGCGATGCACAGCGAGCCGTCGGCCAGCACCTCGAGATCACGTCCACCTTCGCAACGGATGCGCAACGCCGACAGATCCGCGTTCGCATGCAGGTCGAGCAAGTACTCCGGCGCGCCGCTTCCCGTTCGGATCAACAAGTCGATCCCGGGCCGGATCGACGACCAACGCACGACGTCGTGCGCGACGAGCCCGGTGTGCCACTGCGAGCGATCGTTGCCGAGAAAGAAACTGCGCGGGCCGGCGACCGCGTGTTCGCCGATGGGGCGGCAAGCCGGCGACGCATCCAAGACGCGCATCCGCACCACCTGCTGCTTGCCAGCGGCCATCGGCCGCGACAGCACGATCGCTTCCCGCTCGAGCCACACGCTGCCCGCTCCCGAACTCGCGAATCGAACGTGGTCCGGCCACTGCCCGGCATTGGGGACGAGCGCGAGCGGCAGGACGTTCGGCGCCGCGGGAGACGGTGCCGCCCTGGGACCAGCTGTAGGCGCGAGCCCGGCGCAGGCGGGCAGGAGAAGGAGGGATGCCAGCAGCACGAGGGGGCGTCGGCCGGCGAAGCGAGGTTCTGGTTGCATGGGTGACTACGGCGGAGGTGTGTCGTCGGCGCGATCGCGTAACCGCGTGGCGTTCTTGCGATCCTGGGTCCGCATGCGGGCGGTGAGCACGTAGAGCAAGCCGGCACCGCCGATCACGAGGGTGACGATCCAGATCGGTCGGGTCGGTCCGGCACTGCGCACGGGCTGCTCGCCCGCAGGCGGCATGGCGGCCAAAACGCTTTCGTTGCCCCCATCGCCACCGTACATCGCGCGCACGGTCGCGCTCGCCGCTTTCGCTTGGCGCTCGCCGTCGAACAGTCCGTAGTGCTCTTCCGGATCCTCGTCGTGACGCAGGTGATCGTCGAGCGCGGTGTCGCGATCCCACCAGGCTCCCGGCATCTTCGGATTGGAGTAGTTCTTCCACCACTCGTCGGCAAACTCGAACACGAAGCCGCCGATCGCCCCCGCCGAACGCAACCCGCGCCAGCAGTCGGCCGCCAGCCGCGCCTGCCCGTCGGTGCCGGCCTCGATCGCATTCGCGCCGAACTCGGTGATCAGCAACGGTCTGCCGTTCGCCAGCGGTCGGATCACGTCGTGCACGAAATTGCCGTAGCCGCGGGCGACGACTTCCGGCGGCCACAGCGCATAGACGTTGAACGCGCAGAGCTCGAAGAACGACAGATCCAGCGACCGTGTCGTCGGCCAATTGGCGTGCGTGACCGGATGCACAGGATCCACCGTCCGCACGCGTTCGTGCAGCTTCCGCAGGCGCTCCTCGACGACGCGTGGACCGTGTTGCGTGACGACCCAGCTCGGGATCTCGTTGCCGAGCACCCAGCCGAGCACCGCCGGATGGTCGTGCATGCTCGCGACCGCGGCCACCGCCGCGTCCTCGCCGGCGACGAACCCCGGACCCGCGAACTGCGGCCACTCGAGCCAGAACCCGCACAGCACGTGGATGTGCCGCGCCCAGGCTGCGTCGAGCAGTTCGCACGGCGGATCGAACGTGAAGATCGTGTTCGCATGCAGCCCCGCGACCAAGGCCATGTCCTGCTCGAGGTCGGCACGCGATGGATACGGAGA
>JAYUCN010000405.1:0-1908 GCA_043740335.1 Planctomycetota bacterium | reverse complement strand
TCTCGTGGTGGGGGTCCGGCTGCACGTGAGCCAGGTTCGCGCCCGCTACTTCAGCAACTGCATGAGCAGCGCCTTCTGCACGTGCGTGCGATTCGCGGCTTGCTCGTAGATGACCGAATGCTTGCCGTCGAGCACCGCGTCCGTGGCGGCGACGTTGCGCCGTACGGGCAGCGGGTGCATGAGCAACGCGTTGTTGGTCGCGGCCATCAACGGCTCGTCGACGCGCCACGCCTGCAGACTCCGCTTCACCATCGCCTCGCGCTCGGTGTCGTCCCAGTACTTCGTGCAGCCCCACGAACGCGCGTAGAGCACTTCGGCGCCGCGTGCGGCCGCGCTCAGATCGTTCTGCACCGCCAGCGATCCGCCGGCGTCGCGCGCCAGCGCCCGACTCTTGTCGAGCACCTGCTGGTCGATCTCGAAGCCGAGTGGGTGCGCGAGTGTGATCGCCATGCCCATGGTCGCGGCCACCTGCAGGATCGAATGGGTCGGCCCGAGCGACTTCGGCTCGGGGTGGTTGCACCACAGCAGCGTGAGCTTGCGACCCTTCAACGACACGAGGTTCTCGCGCATCGTCATGATGTCGGCGAGCGCCTGGCACGGATGTTCGAAGCAGGTCTCGAGGTTGATCACCGGCACCGAGGCGTACTTCGCATAGCTGCGCAGCAGCAGTTCCTGCCGATCGCGTTCCCACGTGCCCGTGCGCGACACGGCGCGGATGCCGAGCGCGTCGACGTAGCGCGACAGCGTGCGCGCGGCGTCCTTCACGTGTTCTTCGGCGACGCCGTCCATGACGGCCTGTTCCTGCGGCTCGAGCTCGTAGAGATCGTTGCTCGACAGGTTGATGCAATGGCCGCCGAGCTGCACCATCGCCACCTCGAACGACACGCGCGTGCGCAGGCTCGGTTGGAAGAACAGGAGGCCGAGTGTCTTGCCCGCGAGCACCTGGCCCGGCCGCTTGCCCTTGGCGCGGGCCGCGAGGTCCAGCAGGTCGTCGAGCTCGTGGCGGGTCAGATCGGCCGTCGAAAGGAAGTCGCGCTTGCTCAAGGGTCCCGGGTCAGGTGGAGTGGCGGACGATAGATGAGCCATCTGCCATCGACAAGCGAAGACGCGCGTTGGCTTGCACGCTGTCTCGAACTCGCGGCGCAGGCCGCCGCCAAGGACGAAGTGCCCGTCGGTGCGGTTGTCGTGGTCGATGGCGCGGTCGTGGGCGAAGGGCGTAACCGCGTCGAAGAGCGTCGTTCGCCGCTCGCGCACGCCGAGATGGAGGCGCTCCAGCAGGCGCTGGCGGCGGTGGGCGAGAAGCGGCTGCCGCAGGCTGTGCTGTATTGCTCGCTGGAGCCGTGCTTCCTCTGCGCGGGAGCGATCCTGCACACGCGCGTGCGTCGGGTCGTGTTCGGCGCGCGCGATCCGAAGTTCGGTGCGGTCAGGTCGCTCGGCAACGTGCTCGAGGATCCGCGACTCAACCATCGGTGCGAGGTGGTCGAGGGTGTCGAGGCGGCGGCCAGTGCAGAACTGCTGCGTAGGTTCTTCCGGAACAAGCGGCGGGGTCCCGGGTAGTGCCGGCGTTCCCTCGTGCCGCAAGGTTTCGACCGGGCCCGTCTGGGCAGCACGTTCATGATGTCGATGCCGCCCACCAGCGGCGAGATCACCACGATCGAACCGAGCACGATGCGGACGATGCGAAGGCCCGGGTTGACGGCGGTGTCAGCGTATTCTCAGCTAGTCGCCGGCAAATCGTGCACGGAGAGCAGTCCGTGCCGTCGCCAGCCGATCGTGAGCATCCAGGTGCGGGCGTCCGTGACAGGGCGTGGCATCGCTTCGATGCCACGCACTGTCACGGTCTCGCGGAACCCGTCGAACCAGGGCGCCGAAGTGAAGGTGTCGATCACCTGGGGAACGCGCACCTCG
>JAYUCN010000404.1:0-1908 GCA_043740335.1 Planctomycetota bacterium | reverse complement strand
GGCGATCCGGCCCGACAAGGAATCGCCGCCGACGACGCCCGGCGCGATCCTCACCGTGACCATCGATCCCGATCACTGGCTCGGGTTTGGCTACCAGGGCAGTGCCAGCGTCGTGCACGACAGCGGCAACATCTTCACGCCGGTCAAGCTCGATCGCGGCACCAACGTCGCGATCTACGCACCCGCGGACCAACTCGTGCGCGCCGGCTTCCTGTGGGACGAGAGCAAGCGGCAGCTGCCACAGAAGGCGTTCCTCGTGCACCAACCGTTCGGCCGCGGTCACGTCGTCGCCTTCGCCGAGGATCCCAACGTGCGTGCGTTCGCCGATGGCTTGAACCTGCTGCTGCTCAACGCGGTGTTGCTCACGGCCGGGCGGTGAAGCAGTGCGCGGCGTGGCATGCCCCGGCATGATGGCCGGCGCGTGAAGACCGGCGTCCCTCCCGAACGAAGTCCGACCCACACGGGCATCGCGCTGCTGTCGCTCGTCGTCGCCACAGCACTGCTCGGTGTCAAGTTCTGGGCCTGGCGGATCACGGGTTCGCAGGCCGTGTTCAGCGACGCGCTCGAATCGATCGTCAACGTCGTCGCCGCCGCGTTCGCGCTCGGCGTGCTCGCCTACGCGGGCAGGCCCGCCGACCGCGACCATCCGTTCGGGCACGGCAAGGTCGAGTTCTTCTCGGCGGCGTTCGAGGGTGGGCTCATCTTCTTCGCGGCGCTCGTGATCCTGTGGCAGGCCATCGACCGGCTGCTGCATCCCGTCCTTGTGCAGCAGATCGACTTCGGTCTGCTGCTCACGCTGCTGGCCGGGCTCGGCAACGGCGTGCTCGGTTGGTACCTCGTGCGGCATGGCCGCACGCACCGTTCGGCCGCCATCGAAGCGGATGGCCACCATGTGCTGTCGGACTTCTTCACGAGCATCGGTGTGCTCGTCGGCCTGCTGGCGGTGCGCTTCACGGGGTTGCCGTGGTTCGACCCGTTGGCGGCGGCAGTGATGGCGGTGTGGTTGCTGGTGACAGGGTGGCGGCTCGTGCGCCGCGCTGCCGGCGGACTGCTCGACGAGGAGGATCCGAAGCTGCTGCAGCAGCTCGTCACGGTGCTCGGACCTCACGTGCGCGATGGCGTGATCCGCGTGCACCATCTGCGCGCGATCCGCTCCGGGCGGTTCCACCATGTGAGTGCGCACCTCGTGGTGCCGGAGTTCTGGAGCGTCGAGCGCGCGCACGACACGGCCGAAGCGCTCGCCGCGAGCGTGCTGCGTGAGATCTCGGGCGACGGCGACATCGACTTCCACACCGACCCGTGCGAACGCGCCTACTGCAGCATGTGCGACCTCGACGCGTGCTCGGTGCGCCGGCAGCCGTTCGTGGGACTACGGCCGTTGACGGTCGACGAAGCGGTCGCGCCCGATCCGGAAGTGCACCGGCGCTAGAGTCTGCTGCGAACGAACCTTGGCTCGGCCATGGCGGCGCCAATCGCCCACAAATAAAACGCCTGTCGAGCCGTCGAATGCGCCCACGCATGCCAGTCACCCCCGCCGCCGCCGTTGCCGCGTTTCGACGCCGGGTCGCGCGCGCATCGTTCCTCGGCGGGTTTGCGCGTGGCACGCTCGTCGTCGCCGTGGCAGCGGCCGGTTGCCAACTCGGCGTACGATTCTTCGGCGGCCATCTCGCACCGCAGCTCTGGTGGACGGCGATGCTCGCACCCGTGTTCGCCTGCGGATGGTGGCGGTGGCGGCGCGAACGCCTCGACCCCGCGATCGCCGCTGGTCACCTCGACCGTCGGCTCGCACTGCAGGGGCTCCTGCTGTGTGCCCACGAAGGCGTGCCGCTCGAACCCGCATGGCAGTCGCGGTTGCGGGAAGGCCTGGCGCTGCTGCCTTCTGTGTTGCCGCGGCCGCGTTGGCGCGAA
>JAYUCN010000403.1:0-4729 GCA_043740335.1 Planctomycetota bacterium | reverse complement strand
GCACTTCCACCGGAACGTGCGGTTGCACTTCGAGCCCGAACGTGTCGGCGTCGGTGAACATCTCCTTGAGCAGTCCGCCCCACTGCTTCCGGATGGCGCCGACCTCACGCCCCTCGAACGACACCCGGAAGTGCCAATACCGGAACAGACCGCTGCGCAGTTGCAGGACCTCTTGTCCGGTCGCGTTCTCGATCGCGAAGACCGCGCGCAACCACGCGAACTTGCGCTGCACGGCGCCGATGCGCTGCTCACCGTCGAAGATCTCCATGCGGTGGAAGTACCACCGGAACGGCTTCTCGCCGCGCCCGACCTTCCGGCCGTCGCGATCGTAGACGTGGACCTTTGCCCGGCGGCAGCGGCCGAACAGGTTGCGCAGGAACCACTGGCCGACGCCCTTGGCCTCCTCGGCGGCGAATCCGATCTTGCCGCCGCGTTCGTCGCGCAGTTCGAAGCGGTTCTTCGACTCGAAGCCGAGCAGGATCTCGCCCCATTCCTTGGTCTGATGGATCAGGACGCGCTCGCGGTCCGCGACGATCGAACTCATGCCGGTCATCGCGTCAGCGTACGGCACGGACGGCACGGAGCGAAGTGTGCAGTGCCGTCAGGGCAACGCACCGACCGTGCATCCACGACGGTGCCGCGCTAGCGTGCAGAGCGCGTGGGTTTCCACCTCCATCCAAGCCATCGCCTCGAGGACCTCTTCGAGGCACTGGTGCGCAACCTGACGGCGGAGCCCTTGCCGCCGTTGCAGAGCGAGACCATCCTCGTACCGGGGCAGGGCATCGCGCGCTGGCTGCAGCTCCGGCTCGCGGAGCGCTGCGGCATCGCGGCAGGGCTGCGGCTGCCGTTCTTCGGCGCTTTCCTGCAGGAACTCGCGAGCGCCGGCCATCGCCAAGGTCCCGACCTGTTCGGCACGTCCGTGCTCGTGTGGCGCCTGTGGCGATTGCTCGGTGCTACGACGCTGCGCGAAGAACTCGGCGCCGCCGGCACCTACTGCCACGACGACCCGGACGGTCAGAAGCGCTTCCAGCTCTGCCGGCGCCTCGCCGCCTGCTTCGACGACTACCAGCTCTACCGCGACGATGTGCTGCTCGCCTTTGCGAACGGTGATGACAAGAAGGAGCTGGGCCCGCACGCCGGGTGGCAGGCGCATCTCTGGCGCGCCTTGCTGCAGGATGCAGGCTTCGCCGTCGGTGGCACCGGACCGCGGGCGCGGCGACCGCGCCCCAAGGGCGGCGAGTCGGCGTGGCTCTTTCCCGAGCTGGCCCCACCGTCGAGAGGGGCGTCGACGTCGACGGACGCAGCCGTGGCAGGCCCTGCGCACCGCATCGAACACTTGCGGCGGCTCCTGCGCGATCCGGTCGCGGCGCGTGCGATCCTGCCGTCGCGACTGTCCGTGTTCGGTGCAGGAACGCTGCCACCGGCGTTCGTGCAGCTGCTGCAGCAGATGGCCGCCCACGTGCCCGTCCATCTCTACGTGCCGCAGCCGACGGCCCACTACGTCGGCGACCTGCGGTCGAAGGGACGCCGAGTCGGCGACCACACGCTGCTCGCGCGCCTCGGCACGGAGGCGAGGGAGTTCGCCGACCTGCTCGTCGACCTCGAGACGTCCGCGGCCGGCGCGCCGCCGTTGCAACGGTGCGACCTCGGCTCGGCGAGCACCAGAGCGCCCATGTCCCTGCTGCACTGCCTGCAGCAGGACATCGTCGCCGCGTTCGATCGAGGTGCCGGCACGAACGAACGCTTCGCCATCGACCCCGACGACGACTCCCTGCGCGTGCACGACTGCCACTCGCAGAAGCGCGAACTCGAAGTCGTGCGCGACCAGATCCTCGCGGCGTTCGCCGACGACGACGCGCTGCGGCCACACGACGTACTCGTGCTGGTGCCCGACATCGATCGCTACGCCCCGTACGCGCACGCCGTGTTCGGACCGGTCAAGGACCACCTGCCCTTCCACGTCGCCGACCGCAACCCGAAGAGCGAGCTGCCGATCTGTGCCGCCCTGCTCGAGGTCCTGCAGCTCGGCTGCACGCGCCTGCATGCGTTCGACGTGCTCCATCTGCTCGAAGAGCCGGCGGTGCAGCGCCGCTTCCAACTGGTCGCCGCCGACCTGCCCGTGCTGCGACATCTCTGCGATCGTGCCGGCATTCGCTGGGGCGTCGACGGGGCCTGGCGCGCCGCCCGCTTCGCGGTGCCGCCGTTCGACGACAACGCCTGGCTGCCAGGGCTCCAGCGCCTGCTGCTCGGGGCGATGACGGGTCCGGTCGACGAACTCGTGGCCGGCCGCCTGCCCGTGGGCGACGTCACCGAAGGGCGCACCGATCTGCTGGTGCGCTTCGTCACGTTCGTGCACACGCTGTTCCGCAGCCTCGAGCCGCTGCACGAGGCCCATGCGCTCGACACCTGGGCCTTGCTGCTCGATGGACTCGTGCGCGAGCTGTTCGCACCGCAGGGTGGCGACGACGACAACGCGATCGCGATGCTGCGCCTGACCACGGCCCGACTGCGCCAGGAGCAGGCCCTGGCGCGCCACACCGAACGGCTGTCCCCTTCCGTGTTCCGCGACTGGCTCACCATCGCGTTGCAGCAGAGCAGCGGATCACGCGGCTTCCTCGGCGGGGCGGTGACGGTCGCCGCCATGCTGCCGATGCGCACGGTGCCCGTGCGTTGCCTGTTCGTCTGCGGTCTCGACGACACCTCGTTTCCACGCCGCGACCAGCCCGCCCCCTTCGACCTCATCGCCGCCGAACGACGGCCCGGCGACCGCAGCCGACGTCTCGACGATCGCCAGATGTTCCTCGACGTGCTGCTGGCCGCGCGCGACCGGCTGCACCTCACGTTCGTCGGCCATTCGGCCAAGGACAACGCCGCGTGCACGCCGTCCGTAGTGCTCACCGAACTGCTCGACCACGTCGACCGCACGTGCGTGGCACCGGCTGGATGGAAGACCCCGAGCGACTTCGTGCGCGTGCCGCACCCGCTGCAACCCTGGAGCCGTCGCTATCGCGATGGCGCCGATCCGCGCCTGTTCACGTTCGCACGGCATGCCGGGGCAGGTGCTGCCGCCGTCGCGGTGGAACGGCCTTGGTTCGCGCCGGGCCAGACGATCTCCACAGCAGCAGAGACCGAGGAGATCCCGCTCGACGTGCTCGTCGAATTCTGGTGGCACCCGTGCCGGTTCTTCCTGCAGCACTCGCTGCGCGTGCGCGTGCGCCGCGACGACGACCGCGAGGACGAGACCGAGCCGTTCACCTTGCACGGCCTCGACAAGTACCAGCTGCAGGACGGGGCCGTGCGACGGGTGTTGCGCGGTGAGCCGTCCGCGCGTGACCCGCAGGCGCTGGCAGCTGCCACCGGCAGGTTGCCCGTCGGTGCCCAAGGCACCGCGGCCTTCGCGGCCTTGGACGCCGAAACGCAGCAGTTCCTGCATGCGGCCGCCGACCACGGCGCCGTGGCGAATCGCCTGCTGCGAGCCCGTGGCGCCGGCTTCACGATCGTGGGGGACGTCGAGGGTCTGGGTGCTGCCGAGATGTTCCGCATCCGCTGCGCGAACCTCAAGCCCAAGGACAAGCTGCGCGCCTGGATCCTGCATCTCGTGGTCGCAGCGGCCCGCGCGCAGGGCGAACCATTACTGCCGCTGCAGACCCGCATCCTCGCCAAGGACGCGACGTGTGTCATTGCCGAGTTGAACGCCGACTTCGTCGCCAGCCAGTTGGCCTGGCTCGTCCTGCACTACCGGCGCGGCCTGCAGGCACCATTGCTGTTCTTCGAGAAGAGCTCGCACACCTACGGCGAGGCTCTCTACGAGGGCAAGCACCACGCCGAGGCCCTGCGCGCGGCGCGGCGCCAGTGGGCACCCGACACGAACCAGGAACATCGGTCGCCCAACGACAGCGAGGATGCGCACATCCAGTTGTGCATGCGCGGTCGCGATCCGCTGGCCGAGGAAGAGTTCGCCAAGCTCGCCGAGTTCCTGTGGGCGCCTGCCTGCAGCTACCTGCGCGAGGTCGACGAGTGACGACACCCGAGTCGGCGCGCAGTCGTCAGAGTTCCTCGGCGTCGCATCGCGACAGCACGAGATCGAGGCGGGCGACCCGCCGCGCGAGCACGTCGAGGTTCCGCAAACGCCGCGGCGGTCCGACATCGTTGGGCCACAGGTAGCGCCAGGGCCAATAGCTGTTCGGCAGCATGTAGGCGTGGAAGCCGGCCGCCAGGAACGGCCGCAGCACGTCGATCGGCAACCGGCTGCGATCCGACCACCACACCGGCGACAGCTCGATCACGAGTTCGACCTCGGGATGCAGCCGGTCGAGACAGCCTGCGAGTCCCGCGAGCACGCGGTCCTCCGCCCCCTCGACGTCGATCTTGATCAGCTGTGCTCTGGCCAGTTCGTGCGCAAGGACGAGGTCTGCGAGCGGGGCTGCCAGCACGCGCCCCTGCGGCAGGAGGCCGCGGTGCGCGACGGTGGCCGTGAGCCCGACGTTGTGGCTCGGCCCCGCGAACAACGTGAGCTCCTCGGTGCGATCCGACGCCGCCCGTTCGACGATGCGCACGTTGCCGACTCCACTGCGGGCAAGCGTGTCGCGCAGGGCGGCGATGACCTCGGGCGATGGCTCGATCGCGACCACGCGCCCTTGCGGCCCGACCAGCTTCGCTGCGAGCGCCGTCACGCAGCCGATGTTCGCGCCCACGTCGATGACCAGCTGCCCGGGCAAGAGCCGCCGCC
>JAYUCN010000402.1:0-4732 GCA_043740335.1 Planctomycetota bacterium | reverse complement strand
GGCCATGGCGCCCACCCCACTTGGTCATCAGCCATTTCGACGCGCGCTCGTAGCTGGCGTCGAGCTTGCCCGTCGACAGGTGCACGAGCGGTGCATCGATGGCAACCGTCAGCAGACCGCGCGCGTCGGCCTCGAAGCACAGATCGGCGCCGTAGCAGTGGAACCCGGGAACCTCTTCGCAGAACCGCAGCCCCGCGGACCTGCGCACCGCGATGAGCACCTCGTCGAGCGTCAGCACGCGGTGCGGCAACGAAGGCCAGTAGCAATGTCCGTTGGGATCGACGATGTGGCCACGGAACTGCCCCGAACGCTCGCAGCCGACGAGTCCCGCGAGCGCAACCTCCGCCGGCAGCTTCGCCAGTTCGCGGGTCAGGCGTTCCCAGAAGCCCGCGGGGAACATCACGTCCTGATGCACGCAGACGATCCAGTCGGCGTCGAGACTCGCCATGCCGTGGTTGAGTCCCTGCGCGGCGTTCCAACCCCGCACGTTGGGTTCGATCATGAGCCACTGCGGGGACGGCCGCGCCGCCTGCCGCAGCGACGCCTGGCAGGCGTCGAACTGGGCGCGGTCGTTGACCAGGGTCAAGAAAGCGAGGGTGGACAACCGGACGAGACCTCGTCACGCAGCCGATCGAGAACTGTGGTGAGCTCCGTCGGCATCGGATCGGTGAGTTCTAGAGGCGTCCCGGTGGTCGGGTGGCGCATCGAGATCAAATGCAGATGCAGGAAGAGACGATGCAGGCCATGGCGTGCTCGGAACGCGGCGTTGATCCTACCCTTGCCATGCGTCGTGTCGCCAAGGATGTGGCGACCACTGTAGTCGGCGTGGCGACGGATCTGGTGGTAGCGACCGGTGAAGATCCGACAGCGCACGAGGGCGCAGTGGCGGAAGGCTTCGACGAGCGCGAACTCGGTGCGCGCCTCGCGCGGCTTGTCCTTCTCGTCCGTGAGCGGAAGGTCGCACGTCCACGCATCGGGCAATTCCCGATTGCTGCCGGGCCATCGCATCAGGGCCATGTACTCCTTGTGCGCATCGGGCGACGCCAGGGACGCCTGGAGTGCGGCGGCGGCGGCGGATGAAAACCCGAACAGGAGAATCCCGGAGGTCGCGCGGTCGAGCCGGTGGAACGGATACAGGAACCTGCCGAGCTGATCGCGCACGACCTGCAGTGCCGCCGGCGCGTCCGGGTAGTGATCGTCGCGATGCACGAGCAGCCCGCTCGGCTTGCTGACCGCGACGAACTCGGGATCGAGCCGCAGCACCGACAACGGTGCCTGCGCCGGCGCTGCTGGCGCTGGCTCCACGGGCACGACGGGCGGTGGGTTCGGTGGCAACTCGGACATCGAGGTGCGGGATTGGAGCAGCACCCCACCAGAAGGCAACCATCGACCCGCGACAGCGGCCCAACCACCCGCTACACCCAAGCCGTGAACGTCTGGTCCATCCTTTCTGCCGCTGCGGCGA
This sequence comes from Planctomycetota bacterium, assembly GCA_043740335.1. Taxonomy (GTDB): domain Bacteria; phylum Planctomycetota; class UBA1135; order UBA1135; family UBA2386; genus DASVAL01. The sequence goes on along the minus strand of JAYUCN010000402.1, from coordinate 3,267 downwards.
AGTCCCCAGAGCGTCAGGCCCTGCGCCAGGGCTACCGCGTGCTCGACTATCGCGCCGCCATGCACGCGGCGACCCGTCTGGCCGCAACCCTGCACTCGCGCGGCGTGCAACCGGGCGATCGCGTCGGGTGCCTCATGCACAACGATATCGACCACTTCATCGCCTGCTTCGGCGTGGCCGCCGCCGGCGCCATCCTCGTGTCCTTGAACACACGATTGCTGGCCGGCGAACTGCGCACCATCCTTCTGCACAGCGAGACCGGGTTGCTGCTGCACGACGCCGCCCATGCGGAACGTGCCACCGAGCTCGGCGGCGAGCTCCGGGCCGGCGCCGTTCTCGTCGCCGACGCGGTGGCCACCGGCGATCGACACAACACACCGTTCACGTTGGCCGGCGCCGATGAGCCCGCCCAGCTCTACTACACGAGCGGCACGACGGGTGCGCCGAAGGGTGTGATCCTCACGCATCGCAACGTCTGCACGCATGCGCTTGCCGCCGTGCAGGAACTGTCGCTGGACAGGAACGACCGCTGGGCTCACATCGCCCCGATGTTCCACCTCGCCGACGCGTGGGCGACGTTCGCGATCACCGCCGTCGCTGGCACGCACGTGTTCCTGCCCCACTTCACTCCGGCCGCCGCACTCGACCTGCTCGCGCAGGAACGCATCACGATCACGAACCTCGTGCCGACGATGCTCAATCTCATGGTCAAGGAACCGGGGGCCGGCGACCGCGACTTCGCTCTGCGCATGATGCTCAGTGGCGGCGCGCCGATCGCGCCGGACGTCGTGCGACGCATCCTCGCTCTGTTCCGCTGCGACTACGTGCAGACCTACGGCATGACGGAGACGAGCCCCTACCTGACACTGAGCCTGCTCACACCTGAGTTGAAAAGGCTGCCACCCGAGCAACAACTGCATTGGCAGTGCAAGACCGGGCGGCCGTTCCGCGGTGTCGAACTGCAGGTCGTCGACGATCGCGGCGTGCCCGTGCCCGCCGACGAACGCACCGTCGGCGAGATCCGCGTGCGCGGTGCAACCGTGACGCCCGGCTATTGGAAGGACCCCGAAGCGACGGCGGCGGCATTCGACCGCGACGGCTTCCTGCGCACGGGCGATCTCGCGACGATCGACGCCCAAGGCTACGTCGACATCGTCGATCGCAAGAAGGACGTCATCAAGACGGGCGGCGAGACGGTCTACTCGATCGAGGTCGAGAACGTGCTCTACACACATCCGGCCGTGCTCGAGTGCGCCGTCTACGGCATGCCCGACCCGGTGTGGGGCGAACGCGTGACCGCGGCGGTGGTGTTGCGCGCGGGAGCGGCGGCGACGGCCATCGAACTCATGACGTTCTGCCGCGATCGCATCGCCCACTACAAGGCGCCCAAGGACGTGCGCTTCCTTGCAGCCTTGCCGCGCACAGGCTCGGGCAAGATCCAGAAGAAGGCACTGCGCGAAGGCGAGAGGTGAAGGATGCGTCGGGCGCTTTCCTGGTTGGCCCCTGTTCTCGAGCGCCGCATCGCCACCCTGCCACTCGTCGGCTCCACGCTCGCTTCCGTGTTGGGGCTGCTCGCCACGAGCGCCATCGCGCCGGCGGTGCTCGCCCAACAGCGCAGTCCGTTCGTCGCATCGGGCCGCGTGCTCGCACTCGAGTGGAAGGCGTACAGCAAGCCTCGCAAGGTCCCCGTCGCCGGACGCGAGGCATGGCGCCAAGCGGGAGCCGCCACACGCCGGCTGGATTGGGAGAGCCTCCGATCCACGCTATTGGTGTTCCCGATCGGGAATCCAAAGGTGACTCTGCCTTGATCTACCCACCCAAAACTACCGAAAACTCCCGATCGGGAATACCATTCGGACCAACATGGCCGAGACTCGACCTGGAGAGACACATCTTCCCGATCGGGAATCCGTCGGCAGCTTCGTGCGGGAGCGACGAGGAGCCGCAGGCCTCACCCAACGCCAGCTTGCGGAACTCGTCGGCACCGGGACGCGACTGGTTTCCGACCTCGAACGCGGCAAACCGACCCTGCGCATGGACGCGGTGAACCGCGTGCTCGCGGCATTCGGCAAACGACTCGGCCCTGTCGATCTGCCGCGCGAGGTGCAGCCGTGAGTGCGCCGGGCCCACGCAGCGCCATTGTCCAACTCAGCGGTCGCCGCTGCGGCGTGCTGGAAGAACTCGCCGGCGGCCGCACACGATTCCGCTACGACCCGTCCTGGCTCACGGATCGTGCGCCGCGCCCCGTGTCGCTGACGATGCCGCTGCGCGCAGAACCCTACGAAGCCCCTGGCCTGCTGCCGTTATTCGCCAACCTGCTGCCCGAAGGTTGGCTACTCGACGTGTCGCTCGCACGGCTCAAGGTCGCACGCGACGACGCGTTCGGCCTGCTGCTGGCGACCTGCCGCGACTGCATGGGCGAAGTCGAGATCGTGCCTGTAGAGGTGACGACGTGACGCGCTGCCTTTCCTGCGCGGGTCTGCTCGATGATGGACTCCGCTACCACACCAAGTGCGTGCAGGCGCTGTTCGGCACCACCGAGTTGCCCAAGATCGATGTCGATCTCGCGCGCTTGCACACGCTGGCCCTCGCGATGGTCGGTCGCGTCTCCGTCTCAGGCGTGCAGCGGAAGCTCAGTGTGCAACTCGATGCGACCCGCGCGACGCTGCAGATCGCGGTCGCCACCGGTCGCTACCTGCTGAAGCCGCAAGCGGGCACGTTCCCGAACCTCCCGGAGAACGAGTGGGTGACGCAACGGGTCGCGGCGCTCGCTGGCATCGACGTTCCGGCTTCCGCGCTCGTCACGTTGCCCGACGGCACGTGGGCGTACGTCGTGCGCCGTTTCGATCGCCGCGACGACGGCAGCAAACTCGCGATGGAAGACTTCTGTCAGCTCGCGGAGCTGCCGCCGAGTGGCAAGTACGATGGCTCCGCGGAAGGCTGCGGCAAGTTCGTGCATCGATTCACCGCCGAGCCCCTCGTCGAACTGTTGCGTCTGTACCGACAGTTCGTGTTCACGTGGTGGGTCGGCAACGGCGACCTGCACTTGAAGAACCTGGCGCTGCTGCGCGACGACCGCGGGCGATGGCGCCTTTCTCCCGCCTATGACCAGCTCAACACGCGCCTCGTACTGCCCGACGACCCGCTCGCGATGCCAATCTGCGGCAAGCGCAACAACGTCAAGCCAGAAACATGGCGCCAGCTCGCCGAGCGATTCGGCATCGGGCCAAAGGCCGCCGAACGGGTGCGTGCGGAGTTGCACGGGCT
>JAYUCN010000401.1:0-4734 GCA_043740335.1 Planctomycetota bacterium | reverse complement strand
GTGCCGACACGATGAGGTCCGCGATGCCGGTGGCGGCCGCACCAGCACCGAGGAACAGCACCTTCTGCTGCTGCAGCGGTTGGCCGGTGATGCGTGTGGCCGAGAGCAGTCCTGCCAACGTGACGGCGGCGGTACCCTGGCTGTCGTCGTTGAAGCAGCAGATGCGGTCGCGGTAGCGTGCCAGCAATCGGATGGCGTTCTCGGTCGCGAAGTCCTCGAACTGCAGCACGGCGCCGGGAAAGACCTCCTGCACTGCCGTCACGAACTCCTCCAGCAACTCGTCGTAGGCGACACCTCGCAGCCGTTCCTGCGGCAGCCCCAGATAGAGCGGGTCATCGCGGATCTCTCTGCGGTTGGTGCCGACATCGATCGTGATCGGCAGGCACAGCTCGGGGGCGACGCCGGCGCAGGCGGTGTAGAGCGCGAGCTTGCCGATCGGAATGCCCATGCCGTTCGCACCGAGGTCGCCGAGCCCGAGGATGCGTTCGCCATCGGTGACGACGATGATGCCGACCTGCCGTTCGGGCCAGTGGCGCAGGATGGCGGCCACCCGGCCGCGGTCGTTCGCGGTGACGTAGAGGCCGCGTGGACGCCGGAAGATGTGCGCGAACCTGATGCACGCCTCGCCGACCGTCGGCGTGTAGATCACCGGCATCAACTCTTCGATGTGGTCCATGACCGTGCGGTAGAAGAGGTGCTCGTTCCGATCCTGAAGGCTCGAGAGGAAGATGTACTGGTCGATCGGACGCTGCGTGCGGCGGAAGTTCTCGAGCACGCGCGCCATCTGGTCCGATTGGGTCAGGACCCGGGGTGGCAGCAGTCCGCGCAAGCCCAGGGCCTCACGTTCGGCTTCGGTGAAGCCAGTGCCCTTGTTCAGGCGTGGATCGTGCAGGTAGTCGGAGGCGCTACGGAACATGCACGCACGCTACCCGAGCCAGGCGTTCTGCGCGGCGGCGGAATGGCCAGTGGGGGCGCGTCGATCGCTCAGAGCCGCGATTCGTAGTTGCCGCCGAGCCGGTGCGCCGGATCCGCATAGCCGCGCAGCATCTTGCTGCCGCGGCGGGTGCGCGCGATCTCTTCGCCGAGCCCTGCGAGTCCCGCGCGCATGCCGTGTTCGAGCCGGCCACGCGCCGACACCGCTTCGTTCCGCAGTCGCGCCTCGAGCTCCGAATCACACGAACCGTCGCCGACCGTGCCGAGATGATCGCCGGCAACGTCCATCAGGGCGGACAGCCGCTCGAGGTCGCCGCGGGCCAGCGCTTCGTAGCCCTGGTCCCAGCAGGCGATGATCTCCTGGAGCGCGAACGCAGTCGGCGACAGTACCGCCGTCACCGGATCAGCCGGGGATGATGCCATCCCAGCCTTCCTTCAACGTGCGCATGACCTGCAGCGTGTTGCAGACACCGCTCTCCGTGCGCGTGAGGTTCGACTGGCTCAGTTGGTCGAGGCCGAATTCGTAGAGGCGGTCGAGATCGCGCGCGACCTGGCCGCCGGCGGCGTGGTCGAGGCTCGCGCGCAGTTCGCCGAGGATGCCCATGGCGCGGCTCAGCGACTGGCCGACTTCCTGCGAACGGGCGGTCTTGTTGTCGGCGAGGCCGATGCGGCTCTTCTCGAGATGCTTGATCGCACCGTCGTAGAGCAGCTTGACGAGCTTCTCCGGCGAGGCCGTGAGCACGGCGTTGCGCTGGTAGGTGGCGGCGGCTTGGGCGTAGGACATTTGGGGTTCCTCGTGATCGGGGTGGATGGGTTCAGCGGCGGATGTTGTTCACAGAGCTGCCTTGGCTCTGCAGGCGCGAGAGCAGGCTCTCGAGGTTTGCGTACTTCGTCTCGAGTTGCTTCTGGAACTGCGTGAGTCGTCGTTCGCTCTGTTCGATGCGGCCCTGCGTCTGCTTGACCTGGCGGTCGTAGCCGTCGCTGCGCGTCTTGATGAGGCCGTCGACCGAGTCGGTGTAGACGTCGATCTGCGTGACGAGCCTGGCCGCGATGCCGTTGGCCGTGTCGGTGAACACGGCGGCGACGGCGGTTTCGTCTGCGGCGAGCGCTTCCTCGAACTTCGACTGGTTGAAGGTCAGCTTGCCCGCCGTGTCCGACTTGATGCCGATCTGCGACAGCAGCTGGTAGGCTTCGTTGCCCGTGGTGCCGACGGCACCGCCGACCACGGCGCGCAGGCTGGAGCGCATCGAGCGCAGCGTCGGGTCGCCGAACAGGGGGTTCTTCGCCTTGCCCTCGGCGTCGACCACGTTCTGCTCGGCGAAGAAGTCGACGATCTTGTTGTACGCCTCGACGAAGGCCGTGACCTTCTTGCTCGTCTCTTCGCCGTCCGTGTTGACGGTGACCGTGACGGTCTTGGTGGCGTCGGCAGACTTGAGGTCCAGCGTCACGCCGGGGAAGAGGTCGCTGATCGTGTTCGACGAACGCTGGATGGTGACGCCGGTCCCGGGCGTGGTGCCCGAGAAGAGCTCGATCTCGGCGTTCTGGGCGGCGGTGCGCACGTTGGCCGCGACGTCGTTGATGACCGCTTGAAAGGCGGCATCTCCGTCGTCGTAGGCGATCGTGAAGGCACCGTCGGCACCCGTCGTGGTGGAGCGCACCACGAGCTGGTAGCGATTGGCACCGCCGCTGGCGGTGTTGCCCGTGTCGACGACGTCGGCGCGCACGCCGATCTCGTTCGTGTCGTCGTAGTCGTTGATCGCCGCGGCGATGGACTCGAGGCTGGGGTTGACGGGAGGAGGGCCCGCACTGCCGATCGCGATGAGATGGTTGTTGCCCCCGACGTTGAGGATCAACGAAGCCGGGGCGCCGAGGCTTGCGGTCGGACTCGCACTTCCGGTGCTCGAATTGACTTGCGCATTGGCGAGCTTCTTGACCCGGAACGAGTGCGTGCCCGGCGTCGCCGAGCTGCTCGCCTTCGCGGTCACGAGGTCCTCGTTGTCCGACGCCGCCTTCATCGCGAGGAAGTCGGTCGTCGACTTCAGTGCCTTCGCCGCCGTCGTCAACTTCTCGAGCAGGCCCTTCAAGTCGCTGAACAGCGACTTCTGCTTGCCGAGCGAGGTCTTCTTGGTCTCGAGGGCGTTGATCGGACGCCGTTCGATGGCGACCAGGGCCGAGATGATCGCCTTCGTGTCGAGGCCGGACGCGAGTCCGCCAAAGCTGATGCCTGCGCTGGACATGGTGTGATCTCGGGATCTTGCCGGACCCCTCCTTGCACTATCGGAACCGGTGCCCTGTCACTTGACCCCATTGCCGCGGGTGCCGGCCTTGGCGTCGGACCTTCATGCGTGCCGGGCGCCGCGGTCCGGTTCAGAGCGAGCGATCGACGAGCGCGCCGTGGCACTCACGCAGCAGTCCCAGCAGCGTCTCGGCGTCGGTTTCGGGAACTTCGTGCACCAGGGCGCCGGTCTGTCGATCGCGGACGCGAAACGTCACCTGCTCGCTGCGCACATCGACCTCGATGTCGACCTCGGTGTCGCCAGGCAGCGACAGGAACTCGACGACGGTGGCCATCGGTGTGCGCCGTTCGCGAGACTTGCCTTCGTCCCGCCGCGGCCGATGCTCGGTGCTGGCGATCGCGACTGGCCCGCCATGCTCCGGGCGTTCCTGAACCATTGCCGTCCGCGGCCGCAGATCCTGCGCGCGCGAACCCGAGAGAGAGGTGCGGTCGAAGTCCATGACGGGCGGTTCCTGGCCAGCAACGGTGCGAGCCATGCCCTGGCGGCACGGCCCGCATCGTCAGCATCCTCCCAAATACCGCGGCTCGCTCAGCCGAGCAGTCGCAGCGCCGACTGCGGCAGGGCATTGGCCTGCGACAGCACGGAGATGCTGGCCTGCTGGAGGATCGAATTGCGCGTCAGCTGTGCGGTCTCGTAGGCGACGTCGACGTCGCGGATGCGCGACTCGGCGGCGCTGAGGTTCTCGACCGTGATGGCGAGGTTGTTGATCGTGCTGCCGAGCCGGTTCTGGGCCGCACCCAGCGAACCGCGCAGCGAACTGACCGTGTTGATCGCGGTGTCGATGTTCGTGATCGCGGTGGTCGTGACGCCGCCCGAGCCGATGTCGAGCGAGTTCAACGCCAGCGTCGTGCTGAGCGCCGCGCTCAACGACACCGCGATGGTGTCGATGCCGGTGGTCGTACCAAAACCGACCTGGAAGCTCACCGAACTGGAGGTGCCGTCGAGCAGCCTGATGCCGGAGAACTCCGTCGAGCGGCCGATGCGGTTGACTTCCCCGACCAGGCTCTGGAACTCTTCGTCGAGCGTCTCCTTGTCGGCATTGCTGACCGAGCCGTTGCTCGACTGCACGGCGAGTTCGCGCAGGCGCGTCAGGATCGAGCTGACCTCGTTGAGCGCACCCTCGGCGGTCTGCACGAGGGAGATGCCGTCGTTGGCGTTGCGCTTGGCCTGGTCGAGCGACCGGATCTGCGAACGCAGGCGTTCGGAGATCGCAAGCCCGGCGGCGTCGTCCGAGGCGGACGAGATGCGGAGACCCGTCGACAGGCGACGGAAGTTGCCCGAGAGCTTCTCGGTGATCGACGCCAGGTTGCGCTGCGCGTTGATCGACGCGACGTTCGTGTTGACTCGAAGACCCATTTCCCTTTCCCCGTTGCGTGACTGTGGTGTGGTGCGAACGCTCGCCGCGTCCGCCTGCCGAGGATCGGCACACCCGACCCGGCGAACTGAAGGAGATCGTCCGGTTTTCGCGCGGTGTGTCCTGAAGTACGACGACGTTTCGATGGCA
>JAYUCN010000400.1:0-1913 GCA_043740335.1 Planctomycetota bacterium | reverse complement strand
CCGCGCAGGTGCCCGACGGCGTCACCAACGCGCCGAACTGGACGCAATCCTGTGGCGCGCCGATGCAGGACTGGAAGTCGATCGACCTCGTGTTCCCGTGATGCAGGACAAGAGAATCAAGATCATGGCCCAGCCGCCACTCCTCTGTTCCGTTCGCGGTCTGTGCGTGTCTGCGCTCGTTGCCGGGCTGCTCGTCTGGCCGGGCCGTTCGCAGGAACCGCCCCCGGTCCCCGTGCCAGTGCCGGCACCGGTTCCCGCTCCCACGCCAGCACCGACGCCCGGGCCCGAAGCCGTCACCCCGTCTGCCGCCGAAACGCCCGCTGCCCCGGAACGTACGGGTCGCCGACGCGGTCAGGGCCCGCAGCAGTCCCAGGATCTGCCCGAGTTCACGCCGGTCGCCGCCCCCCCGCTCTCGGGGTTGCAGGGCAAGCAATACTTCTGGTTCACGATGGTCCCGGATTTCGTCGTGCAGTTCGATCCGGTGACGGACGCGCTGACGAAGAAGATCAAGCTCCAGCACGGCATGTTCTGGAGCACGACACTCACCCACGACCGCAAGCGCATGCTCGTCGTCACCGACCAGCAACAGATGATCGAGGTCGTCGACCTAGCCGCGGGTACGGTCACCGCCACGCATCCGTTCAAGGAAGAGGGCTTGGTCCTGCGCGTCCGCGACGTGCGCGAGTGCCCGGGCGGTGTGCACTGGTTCGTGCGCACGGAGCGCGTCAAGAAGCAGGTCGATCGCTACTCGTTCGAGCCGAGCCAGTGGCTGCTCTACGACAGTGCGAACAAGAAGGTCGTACGCAAGTCGCCGAAGCTGCCGGACGCCCTCGAACGCAGCGCGCAGTTGTCCGCCGACGGCACGCATTGGCTGAGCCAGGACGATGACGGCAACCTGCTCTTCCTCGACGCGCGCAAACTCACCGAGATCGGCCGCATCGACTTGCGTACGCCGCGGTACTTCGGCGCGGGCGCACTGCGGCTCACGGGCACCGACCTGCTCGACCGCAGGGATCCGAACCGTGCGCTGATGCTCTTCACTTCGACGGATCCCGTCGAGAAGCGCCGCACCTCATGGGGCGTCGTCGAACTGGATCTCCAGCAGAAGCGCGTGGTGAACGTGCAGGAGTGGGGTCCGCAGGTGGGCGCCTTCGGTCTGCGCGTCTGCTACAAGAAGCTCATCGCTGCCGCGATGGGCGGCGGATTTGGCGGCGGCGGCGGTGGTGGAGGAGGCGGCGGCGGCGACGATCGCGAACGGCTCCTGCTCTACGACCTCCGCACGGGGCAGAAGATCGCCGAAGGCCTCGAGGAGTTCCGCCCGCGGCGTTCCCTCGTCGCCATCGCGCCCGACGGCGACAAGTTCTACATCGGCACTGCCGGCAGCGACTTCGAGGTCTTCGATGCGCAGTGCAAGCGCTTGAAGACCGTCGAGCTCGAAGGCGAGATCGCCGGTCGCATCTTCGTCGTCGACGGCTGATGCCAACTGGCCCGCGAGGCCGGCCGCGGGTGGTCGTGATCGACAGCGGCATCGACGCGGGCCATCCGGGGATCCGCGGTCGCGCTCAGGTGGTTGCCGGACCTTCGTTCACGGCGGCGGGAATCGAGGAGGAAGGCGGTGGTGCGCGCGACTTGCTCGGGCACGGCACGGCCGTAGCGGCGACCATCGTGCGCTTCGTGCAGGACGTCGAGATCACAGCCTTGCGCGTCTTCGACCGGCAGGCAACGTGCGAGTTCGCCGCCGTGCTGCACGCCTTGCGCTACGCGCTCGGCCTCTCGCCCCACCTCGTCAACCTCAGTCTCGGCACGACGTCGCTGCGGCATCGTGATGTACTGGAGGAACTCGTCGTGGCCGCCAGTCGCCAGGAATGCCGCATCGTCGCCCCGGCGAGCTACGGCGGACTGCCGAGCGATCC
>JAYUCN010000399.1:0-11492 GCA_043740335.1 Planctomycetota bacterium | reverse complement strand
CTGATCCAGTGGCTCGCGCACTGCCAGCAGGACGCGCGCAAGGCGGTCGCCGAGCTCGTGCAGAACTCGCTCGATGCCGGCGCGCGCAGCATCGAGATCGTGCGCCGCCGGGACAAGGGTGTCTTGTGCCTCACCATCGCCGACGACGGCCAGGGCGCCATCCCCGAACTGCCGCGCCCCGAAGCACTGACCTTCATCGCCACGCACATCGGGCACTCGCGCAAGCGCAACCTGACGCTCCAGCAGCGCCGCGAACTCATGGTGCAGGGCCAGTTCGGCATCGGCATCCTGGGCTTCTGGTGTCTTGGCACCGAGCTCGTGATGCGCACCGCGGTCGCCGGCGAACCGCCGTGGGAACTCCACCTCTTCGCCGAGCGGCCGCACTACGAAGTGCGTCCGAGCCGCGGCCGGTTGCCGTTCGAACGCGGCACCGAAGTGACCGTGCGCGGCCTGCGCGAGTCGGTGTCGCACCTGCTCGCCGCGCGGCGGCTCGGAGACTACCTGGCGCTCGAGCTGCGCGGGCAGATCCTCGCTCGCGGCGCCGAGATCCGGGTGCACGACCGCGTCGCGCGCGGCCTCGCGCAAAAGGTGTTCGCCGTCAAGCCCGTGCAGTTTCCGGGGCGCGCCTTGCCGTTGCCGCCCGAGCTGCCAGTGTCAGGCCATCGCCCGGCGCGCGTGGAGATCTATTTGCTGCCGGAAGTCGAGCCGCAGTTGCGCATCGGCCTCGCCGCCGGCGGCACGCTGGTGCTCGACGATCTCGTCGAACTCGATGGCGAACGGCTCGGCGGGACGGTCCTGGCGTCCGGACGCTTCTGCGGCGTCGTCGACTTCATCGACCTCGAGGTGTCGCCGGGCGCACGCCGCGGTGTGCTCGCGACGCCGGCCAGCACCGCACTCGTCAGTGCGCTGCTCGCGATGCTGCCGCTGCTCGAGCAGGAACTCGCCGCCGAACAGCAGCGGAACGACGACGAAGTCGCACACCGGCAGATCAAGAAGCTGCGCCGCGCCTTCCTCGCCGTGCAACGGCTGGCACCCGAGCTGGAACTGTTCACCGTGCAGGCGCGCAGTGGTACGCCGGGCAAGGCCGACAGCCCCGGCGGCGCGGTCGCAGAGCCGGCCGCGTCGTACGGTGCTGGACCGGCCGCGGCCACCGGCGACGCGAAGGCAACCCGCGCGTCCACAACGGACGCGGCCGCCCTCGACGGCACCGAAGCCGCGGACGCGCCCGAGCCAGCGTCGCTGTTCCCGCCAGGTCCGCTGCACACGCTCGAGGTCGTGCCAGCGCTGACGCGCGTCGAGTTGCTCGGCACCCGGCTCCTGCGCGCGATGCCGCGCGACGAGGATGGCCGGCGGTTGACGCTGAGGTTGCCGATCCAGTGGCGGCTCCTGCAGGGTCCTGGGCGCGTCGAGTCGCAGGGCGCCACCGCCGCCCGCTTCCACGCCACCGAAGACGAAGGCGAGAGCGTGATCGAAGCCACCGCCAGCGATGGCACGACGACGGCCACTGGTCAGGCCACCGTGCGCTCGACGATCGGGCTCGCTGTCGACGGCATTGCGCAGGGCATCCCGTCGCCGCGCTTCGTCGAAGACGCCACTGGCGATTGGCGTTCTCGTGTGCAGGGCGGCCAGTGGGAGGTCAACCGCGGCCACCCCGACTTCCGCGAAGCCAGTGCGAGCGAGCGGCGGCAACTCCGCTATCTGTCGGCCCTGCTCGCCAAGGAGATCGTCGCCGGCACGTACCCAGCCCCGCAGACGCCGCGCATCCTCGAGCAGATGGTGCGGTTGATGACGTTGGTCGAAGCCGCACTGGAATGAGCGCGCCATGCCGTCGTCGACGACGATGGCTCACTGCCGCAGACGATGCACGACGATCGGCAATCCCTGATCGAACCGTCCTGCCACCTCGGTCGGCGCACCCTGCAGCAGCGCGCCCAGATCGCCGAAGGCCGGTGCGAACTGCACGTCGAGTGGCGTCTCGACGAACAGGATCGTCTTCACGTGGCCGCGCCCCCGCAGGTCGTCGAGCTTCGACGGCTGCCCCCCCGACCGCGCCCCGAGCTGCACGAACGCTTCCGGTGACAGCGCCGCGTGGCCCTTCACGACCAGGTGTTGCGCCGCGACGGTGACCCACAAGGTGTCGCAGGGGGACGTGCCGAGACGCACCAGCGCCGCATCGATCGCGTCGGTGAGCTTCGCCGCCTCGAGTCGAGGGAACGCCACACCGCGGTGCACGGCGTCGAGGCGCGCGGCGCCCACGACGACGGCGGCGGCGAGCAACCAGGCGCCAACGCGTCGACCGAACATCGCCGGCAGCAGCAGCGGTGCAAGAGCCGTGAGCCACGCGAGCGGCAGGAACAGGCGCAACGCGGTCGGTTCGCGCACGTCGCCGTAGAACCAGAACAGGACGAGCGCGGTGACACCGAGGACGGGCACGACGACGATGCCGTCGGCGATCGAGCCGCGGCGACGCACGAGCCACAGCGTCCACACGACCACAGCGACGATTGCGACGCTCCCTGGCAACGGGTTCTCGAGCGACGGTCCGAACCACGCGGCGAGGAACGGCAGTACATGGTCGAGTCCATGCTGCAGCGACAGCAGCGGTCGCCCGCCCGCCTCGGGGTAGAAGTCCGGATTGCGAGCATGCAGCAACAGGAAGACGAGCGGCGTAACGAGCAACGGACACGCCGCCAGGGCCGTCCGCGCGCGCCAGTCCGGCCGCCACCGAGCGCGCACCGACCAGAGCACGATCGCCAGAACGAGCAGCAGCGCCAGCAACGATTCGTAGCGCGCCTGTGCGAACACCACGCCGCTGCCGAGGAACGCCACCCATCGCACCGTGTCGGGCCGCCGCACGAAGTCGAGGGCGGCCAACAGCACGACCATGAACAGCACCGCGGCCAGCAGTTCGAAGCCCGCCGACGTGGCGACGATGCTCGTGAGCGGCACCGCGAGCACCAGGAACGGCACTGCCAGCGCCGCTGGCAGGTCGAGCCGCGACCGCGCGGCCGCGAAGACGAGCAGCAGCGCAGCCGCGAGCAACGCCGCATTGACCACGAACGCGTTCTCGATGCGGTAGCCGGACACGTCGTGCAGCAGGCTCACGAGGAACGGGAACAGCGGCGGCCGCTTGTCGACCGTTTGCTCGAGCGGCACGACGGCCCCTTCGAACGGCACGGCGCCCGTCGTCATGAGCGCAGCGCGCTGCAGGTGCATGTTCTGCGACGTGCCAACGAGACTCGTCTCGTCGAACTGCACGCGCATCTCCGCGGGCACGAGCCAGAACACGACGCCGGTCAGCAGCAGAGCGGCGACGACACCCGGCCACAGGCGCGCGGTGGCCGCGCGCAGCGTTTGCCGACTCGCTCGCCAACGCCACCACGCAGCCCCCACCGCGAGCACGACGACGACCGGCATCGTCCAGTAGAGCAGGTGCGCCAGGAACGCCTGCCGCGACGACTCGGGCAGCGACGCGCGCAGGACCACGACCACCGCGGGCGACCCGACCGCGAGTACCAGCAACACGGAGGCCCGCCACCACGCGCCCGGCAGTGGGGTCTGTACGCGGGTCGCGAACCCGGTCATGCCTTGCCTGCCGCGGCGGTCTCGCCGTGCCGTGGCGCTGGCGGCACCTTCTGCAGCAGCGTGCCGGCGAACTCGATGCCCGACGCGAGGTCGTTCTCGAACTGCCGCGCGGGCGAAGCGTGTCGATGCGGTGTCGGGATCGCAGTCATGCCCAGCACAGAAGTTACCGCGCGGCACGGCGCCGCGCCGCAATCGTTGCATGCCGCCGATTCGGTTCCTAGACTCCGCCAGCTTCATCAGCCACCATCGCTCGATGTGGCTGAGGTGAGGAAGTGCAACTGACGATCAAACAGGCCGCCGAGCTGCTGGGCGCTCCGGAGTCGCAGGTGCACCGATGGATCCGCGATCGTGGCCTGCCCGCGATCCTGTTCAACGAACAGTACCGGCTCAACCGCGTCAGCTTGATGGACTGGGCGCAGCGGAACCAGATTCCGCTGCCGGCCCCGTCCACCGACGAGGTATTGGCACCGCTCAACCTCGCCGACGCGCTCGCGCGCGGAGGCATCCACCGCAATCTGCTCGGGACTTCGCGCCAGCAGGTCGTTTTGGCCGCCGTCGATCGGTTGCTGCTGCCACCGTCGGTCGACCGCGAACTCCTGCGCGAGATGATCCTGGCACGCACTGCCCATGACTCGGCGGCCGTCGGCAATGGCTTCGCGCTGCCGCACGCGCGCTACCCGTTCGTCGCGGGCGTGCGCGAACCGATCCTCGGTCTCTGCTTCCTCAACGCACCGATCGATTTTGGCGCCGCCGACGGGGTTGCGGTGACGGCGCTGTTCGTGCTGGTGAGCCCGACCGTGCGCGCGCATCTCCAACTCTTGGCGCGCGTCGCCAGGGCGCTGTCGGGCGGACTGAAGCAGCCGGTGCAGATGCGTGCCTTTGACGAGCAGATCCTCGCCGCGGCCCGCGCGTGCGACGCCAGCACCCAGGGTCCGCGGTCATGACCGCAAGCCTGACCCTGGTCCTCATCGGTGCCATCGTCTGGGCTCTGAGCGGCGTCCCGATGATCGTGATGGCGCGTCGCTTGCCGCTCGCCGAACGCCTCGCCGCGCTGCTCGCGGTGTGCGGTTCGCTGCTCGGCGGCACCGGTGCACTGCTCGGCGTACTCGGGCAGACCGACGCTGCTGCCGCGGCCTGGCCCGTGCCCGGTCTCTCGCTCGCGATCGGGCTCGACGGCTTGTCGGCGCTGTTCCTGCTGCCGGTCTTCCTGGTACCTGGGCTCGCCGCGATCTACGGCCTCGGCTACGCCGCGGCGTTCGACGGTCGCGGGCGGTACGTGCGGGTCTTCCAGGGTCTGCTCACCGCCGGCTTCTGCCTGCTCCTGCTGGCGCGGAACGGCATGTTGTTCCTGGTCGGCTGGGAGCTCATGGCGCTCAGCTCGTTCCTGCTCATCGCCACCGGACATCACCAGGTGCAGACGCGGCGCGCGGCGTGGATCTACCTGGTCACGGCGCACTTCTGCACGCTCTGCCTCGTCGCCATCATGGTGTTGCTGCAGGCGCCAGACGGCAGCCTCGACTGGCGCCCGGAGTCGATCGCCGCGTTGTCGAGCGGACGCACGATCGTCGTGTTCGTGCTCGCGCTGGTCGGGTTCGGTCTCAAGGCCGGCCTCATGCCATTGCACGTCTGGCTGCCCGGTGCACACGGCAACGCGCCGAGCCACGTCTCGGCCGTGCTGTCGGGCGTGCTCATCAAGATGGGCGCCTATGGCATGCTGCGCCTGCTGTCGATGCTGCCGCCACTGCCGACCGCCTGCGGCGCCACGGTGCTGGTGCTCGGCGCCGCGTCGGCGCTGCTCGGTGTCGCGGCGACCTTCGCCCAGGGCGACCTGAAGCGGCTGCTCGCCTACAGCAGCATCGAGAACGTCGGCATCGTCTTCCTCGGCATCGGCCTCGCGATGCTGGGCACGGCCTACGGCGACCAGAGGCTCGTCGTGCTCGGTCTCGGCGGCGCCATGTTCCACGTGCTGAATCACAGCCTGTTCAAGCCGCTGTTGTTCCTGTGCGCCGGTTCGGTGATCCATGCCACGGGCACGCGCGAACTCGACCAGCTCGGCGGCTTGTGGCGGCCGATGCGACGCACCGGGGCCTGCTTCCTGGTCGGCACGGCCGCGATCAGCGGGCTGCCGCTGCTGAACGGCTTCGCCAGCGAGTTCGTACTCTACCTCGGGTTGTTCGCAGCGGCGACGCGGCCCGAAGCGCTGCTCGTGGTGTTGGCGACCGCCGTGCTCGGTGCCCTGGCGATGGTCGGCGGTCTCGCCACCGCGACGTTCGTGCGCAGTACCGCGACGGTGTTCCTCGGGCGGGCGCGCTCGCCGGCCGCGGCGCACGCCCATGAGTCGCCGGCCAGCATGACCACGCCGCTCGTCGTGCTCACCATGCTGTGCGTGTTCGTCGGCCTCGCACCCTGGGCGTGTACCCCGCTCCTCGACCGCGCGATCGAGGCCATCACCAGGCGTTCTGCCCCCGGCGGCATCGCGGACCTCGTGCCGTTCGGCACGTTGTCGGCAGTGTCGCTCGGCTGCACGCTGGCAGTGGTCGGCGGTCTCTGGTGGATCTCGGCCGTGCGACGCCGGCGCGACGACGGTGCGGCGGCGGTCGGCACGTGGGACTGCGGGTTCGTGGACGCCAGTCCGCCGCGGCTCCAGTACACGGGTTCGTCGTTCGCGCAGTTCACCGCGCGGATCCTCGACTGGACCGTGCGCGAACGCACACAGGTGCCTGCCCCGCTCGAGCTGTTCCCGGGCCCACGGGCGTTCGTCCGGCGCTCGTTGGAACCACTGCTGCACGGCGCCTTGTGGCCGCTCGCTCACCGGCTCGCCGACCGTTGCTCGCGGTTGCGCATCCTGCAGCGCGGCAATCTGCAGATCTACCTGCTCTACATCCTGGTCGTACTCGTGGCCCTGCTGGCCTGGTCGGCCTTCGCGCGGTAACCGATGAACTCCTGGCTGCTGTTCCCCGCCATCGCCACTGCCGCGCTCAGCGGCGTGCCTCTGCTCGCGTCGTCGCGGCGCGGGGGAACGGGGGCGTGGATCACCTGCGGGATGCAGTTGGTGGCAACAGCGCTCGGGGCCGCGGCAGCGATCGACGTGCTCGGCAACGGCTCCGGTGGCAGTGTCCCGGTAGCGCTCGGCCCATTGCTCCCCGCGCTGACCTTCGGCCTCGATGCGCTGTCCGCGGTGTTCCTGCTGCCGGTGTGCTTGCTGTGCGCCTGCGCGTCGGTGTTCGATCTCGGCTACTGGCCGAAGACGGCGCCACCGCGCGACGGCGCCTGTGTGCGGATCTTCCTCGGCCTGCTCACGGCCAGCCTGATGGCGGTGCTCGCGGCGCAGGACGGCATGGCCTTCCTCATGGCCTGGGAACTGATGGCGCTGTCGGCGTTCTTCCTGGTCGCCACCGAACACAGAAAGCCCGAAGTGCGCACCGCCGGCTGGATCTACCTCGCCTCGACGCATGCAAGCACGTTGTTCCTGGTCGCGTTCTTCTGCTGCTGGAACGCCGCGAGCGGTGGATTAGCACTCGTGCCACTGGCGCCCACTGGGGCAGTCGGTGGGGCATCCGGTGCGGCACTCCCGTCGCGCGACGCCCTGTTCCTGCTGGCGCTCGTCGGGTTCGGGCTCAAGGCCGGCGTCGTGCCGCTGCACTTCTGGCTGCCTGTGGCGCACGCCAACGCGCCGAGCCACGTCTCGGCGGTGATGTCCGGCGTCTTGATCAAGATGGGTGTCTACGGCGTCGTGCGCACCGCCTGGATGCTGCCCGCACCGCCGGTCTGGTGGGGTGTGTTGGTGCTCGGGATCGGGGCTCTGTCGGCGGTCGTGGGCGTCGCGTACGCGATCGGCCAGCACGACTTGAAGCGCCTGCTCGCGTACCACAGCATCGAGAACATCGGCATCATCTTCCTCGGCCTCGGTACAGCACTGCTGGGCCGCGCCACCGGGCACGCCGGACTGATTGCACTCGGACTCGGCGGTGCCCTGCTGCACGTGTGGAATCACGGCCTGTTCAAGGGCCTGTTGTTCCTGGCCGCGGGTGCTTCGATCCACGCCTGCGGCACGCGCGAGCTCGACCGCCTCGGCGGACTCGCGCGCCGGATGCCACAGACCGCGGTGTGTTTCCTCGTCGGCGCCATCGCGATCTGCGGCCTGCCGCCGCTGAACGGGTTCGTCAGCGAACTGCTGACCTACCTGGGTCTGTTCCAGGCCCTCGGCGAGTCACCACGGGTCGCGGCAGCGGCGATGGTCGCCATCCCGGCGCTGGCGCTCGCCGGCGCCATGGCGCTGTTGTGCTTCGTCAAGGTGTTCGGCGTCGTCTACCTCGGCGCTGCGCGCACGGCGGCAGCGACCGCGGCGCACGAAGCCGGACGCACCATGCGCGCGCCGATGTTCGCGCTGGCCGCGGCCTGCCTCGCGATCGGCCTGCTGCCCGCGATCGCCCTGCCAGCCCTGCAGCCCGTGGTCGCCGACTGGGTACCGGCCGGCACCACCCCGCCCGCTCTCGACGCCCTGCTGCCGTGCGTCTGGATCAGCGGCATCGGTCTCGCCCTGCTCGCCACGATCGCGGTCGTGTGGACGTGGCTGCACCATCGCCGCGACCGGCGTCAAGCGACCGTGGGCACCTGGGACTGCGGCTACGTGCGACCGACGCCGACGATGCAGTACACGGCGTCGTCGTTCGCCCAGCAGTTCGTCGACTGCAGCCGCCTCCTGTTGTTGCCACGCACCCACCTGCCGGCCACCGACGCGCTCTTCCCCGGCCCCGGCCGTTTCGACAGCCACGTTCCCGACGTCGTGCTCGACCGCGTGCTGGTGCCGGCACTGCGAGGCATCGCGATGGCGTGCAACTGGCTGCGCGGGCTGCAACGCGGCCGCGTGCAGATCTACCTGCTCTACGTCTTCCTCACCCTGTTGTGTCTCCTGCTGTTCGCCTGAGGCGACCACCATGTTCGTGCACTCCCTGATCCACGTGCTGCTCGTGCTGTTGCTGCCGCCGCTGCTGCTCGGCGTCGTCAACAAGACCAAGGCCGCCTTCAGCGGACGCAACGGGCCGCCGCTGCTGCAGCCGTACTTCGATCTGCTGAAGCTGCTGCGCAAGGGCATGGTGATCAGCTCGGCGACCACCGGCATGTTCCTCGCGGGACCGGTCGTCACCCTCACCGCCACGCTCGCCGCTTCGCTGCTCGTGCCGCTCGGCCACCACCAGGCGGTGATCGCGTTCCCCGGCGACATGATCCTGTTCGCCTACCTGCTCGCGCTGGGCCGATTCTTCACGGCGTCGGCCGCGCTCGACACGGGCTCGCCGTTCGAAGGCATGGGGGCGGCGCGCGAAGTCACGTTCGCATGGCTCGCGGAGCCAGCACTGTTCCTCGGCTTCGTGGCGCTCGCGCGCATGAGCGGCAGCTACAGCCTCTCCGGCATGCTGGCCGACCCGATGACGCCCCCGCTCGGCAGCGTGGGTCCGATGGTGCTCCTCGTCGCCGGCTGGTTCGTCGTGCTGCTGGCGGAGAACTGCCGCATCCCTTTCGACGATCCGAACACGCACCTCGAGCTGACCATGATCCACGAAGTCATGGTGCTCGACCACAGCGGGCCGGCGCTCGGCGTGATCCTCTACGGTGCTGCCATCAAGCTGCTGGTGTTCACGGCTCTCGTGCTCGGCGTGGCGCTGCCGTTCACGGCCGACGTCTGGACCGACTGGCTCGCGTTCGTCGCCGGCACGATCGGCCTCGCCGTGCTGGTCGGCGTCGTCGAGTCGACGATGGCGCGCCTGCGCCTCCTGCACGTACCCAAGCTCCTGGTGTCGGGCTCCCTGCTCACGGCGTTCGCCGTCGTCTTCCTCCTCGACCGATGAACCACACTCTCGACGGCCTGCTCGTGCTCGTGGTGCTGCTCGACTTCTTCGCGCTCGGCACCAGCCGCGTGATGGCGTTGATCCGCGCCTCGGCGCTGCAAGGCGTCGTGCTGGCCGGCGTCGCGCTGTTCGCGCATCCGGAGTTCGGCGTCCAGGCCGTGCTGATCGCGCTCGGTACCTTCGCGGTCAAGGCGCTCGCGGTACCCCTCATGCTCATGCGGGCCATCCGCGACGTCACCATCCGGCGCGAGGTCGAACCGCTGATCGGGTTCACGGCCTCGCTGCTGCTCGGCGGACTCGGTGCCGGTCTCGCGCTGGTGTTCTCGAGCAGCCTGCCGTTGGCACCGGAACACGCCCAGGCGCAGATCGTGCCGGCCGCGTTCACCACGGTGTTCACGGGCTTCCTGATGTTGACCACGCGGCAGAAGGCGATCACGCAGGTGGTCGGCTACATGTTCCTCGACAACGGCATCTTCCTGTTCGGCCTGCTGCTGATCGACGCGATGCCGGTCCTGGTCGAGCTCGGCGTGCTGCTCGACCTCGTGGTGGGCGTGTTCGTGATGGGCATCATCATGCACCGGATCCAGCGCACGTTCTCGACCATCAACACGACCCAGTTCTCCACCCTCAAGGAATGACCATGGGTCCGCTGCACTGTGTGCTGGTGCCGCTCGGTTTCGCGGCGATCGCCTTGGCGATGCCGTCGAACCGCTGGCGGCCACTCACATTGCCCGTCGGCGCGCTCGGCCATCTGGGCGTCGTGACCACGGTCGTCGTGCAAGGCGACGACGTCGCCACCACCGGCTGGCTCGCGTTGGATCCGCTGGCGAAGCTCGTGCTGCTGACGGTTGCCTTGCTGTTCACGTGCTGCGCGCTCTACGCGCCGGGCTACCTGCGCATCCGGGCCGATCGGCCGAACCGCCGCCTCTGCGGCGGCCTGTTCATCCAGGTCGCGATGCTGGCGCTGGTGGCTCTGACCCACCACCTGGGCGTGCTGTGGGTGGCGCTCGAAGCGACGACGCTCACGAGCGCGCCGTTGCTCTACTTCAACCAGACGCCGCGCGCACTGGAAGCGGCCTGGAAGTACCTGCTGATCGGGTCGGTCGGCATCGCGCTGGCCCTGCTCGGCTCGTTCTTCCTCGCCTACTCGGCACTCGCGGCCCAGCAACCGTCGTCGCTGCATTTCGACGATCTGCTGGCGATGGCGCCGCACCTGTCGAAGCCGTGGCTGCATGCGGCGTTCGTCACACTGCTCGTGGGCTACGGCACCAAGATGGGCCTGGCGCCGATGCACACGTGGAAGCCCGATGCGTACGGCGAGGCACCGGGCATCCTCGGCGCGATGCTGGCCGGTGGCGTCACGACCGGCGCGTTCGTGGCGATCCTGCGCCTGCTGACGATCATGCACGCGGCCGGCGAGCGCTCGTTCGTGCAGCCGATCCTCGTGTTCATGGGCCTCTTGTCGATGGTGTTCGCGGCCGTGTTCATGGTCCGGCAGAAGGACATCAAGCGCATGCTCGCCTACTCGTCGGTCGAGCACATGGGCATCCTCGTGCTCGGCGCGGGCCTCGGCGGACTCGCGCTGTTCGGCGCGCTCTTCCACATGCTCAACAACGCGCTGGCCAAGGGCGTGATGTTCCTGTCGGTCGGCAACATCCACCGCGCTTTCGGCAGCAAGAGCACCGACGTGGTCACGGGTGCGTCAGGTCGCGTGCCGGTCTCGGCCGCGCTGTTCTTGACCGGGTTCCTGGCGATCACGGGCTCGCCGCCGTTCGGACCGTTCGTGAGCGAGTTCACGATCGCGCGCGCGGCGTTCGGCGACGGCCAGTTCGTCGCGGGAGGGCTCTACCTCGTCCTGCTCATGGCGGTGTTCCTCGGCATGGGCAGCACCGTGCTGGCCGTGGTGCAGGGCGAAGCGCCGCCGCCGGACCGCACGACCGCGGCCCACGCCGACCGCCCGTCGCTGACGTTGCCGATCCTGCTGGCGCTGCTGCTCGTGCTGGGCCTCGGCGTCTATCTGCCCGGGCCGCTGCACGAACTGCTGCGCGCCGCGGCGGCAAA
>JAYUCN010000398.1:0-4743 GCA_043740335.1 Planctomycetota bacterium | reverse complement strand
TCTGCGTGGTCGCGTGCAGCGCCGGCTATCCGGGCGCCTACGACAAGGGCGTGCCGATCTTCGGCCTCGACCGCGTGCCGGTTGGGCCCGACCTGCAGATCTTCCACGCCGGCACCGCGCAGAAGGGCGGCGACGTGTTGACGACGGGTGGCCGCGTGCTCGCGGTGACAGCACTTGGCGCCGACGCCGCGGCGGCGCGGGCGCGCGCCTACGGGGCGCTGCAACAGATCGAGTTCGCGGGCATGCACTATCGCAAGGACATCGGCAGCAAGCCGTGAGCGACGCCCTTTCTGCGGCTATGGTGCCCGGGTCGTGAACGCCGAGCAGGAACAGGACATCGTCGAGCTGCACCTGAGGAAAAGCGGGTTCCGCTGGACCAATCAGCGGTCGCTGATCGTGCGCATGGCGCTGGCGACGCACGACCACTTCACGGCGGAGCAGTTGCTGGAGCGGTGCCGCAAGCACGACCCCAAGGTGTCGCGCGCGACCGTCTACCGCACGCTCACGGTGCTCGAGCAGGCCCACTTCGTCGAGGGCCTCGACACCGGCGACGGCGGCCGCCGGTTCGAACACGTGCTCGGGCACGAACACCACGACCACATGGTCTGCGAAGCCTGCGGCACGATCTTCGAGTTCCGCGACGACGAACTCGAGCGGCGGCAGGAAGTGGCCGCGAAGCGCCTCGGCTTCCGCATCGCGCGCCACAGCCTGCGCATCTACGGCCGGTGCCGCGACTGCCAGCGCGCGCGGCGAGGAGAGTGACGTGGGGCGCTTTGGTGAAGTGAGACGCGAGCGGGTGCTCGTCGTCGACGACGAACCCGACCTCGCCGAGTCGTGTGCGTTCTTCCTCGAACGCGCGGGGCACGAGGCGCACTGTGCGACGTCGGGCCCGCAGGCGCTCGAGCTCATGGCAGAAGCACCGTTCGCGCTCGTCGTCAGCGACGTGCGCATGCCGCGCATGAGCGGCATGGAACTGCTCGCGGCGATCAAGGCGCGCGATCCCGACGTCGAGGTGCTGCTCATCACGGGCTATCCGGATCTCCAGGTGGCCGTTCTGGCGATCAAGCAGGGGGCCTTCGACTACCTGGCCAAGCCCTACGCCGAGAAGGACCTCATCGAGCGCGTCGAGAAGGCGATCGCGCACCGGCGCATGAAGGACCGCAACGAGGGCCTCAAGGAGCGGCTGCGGTCCGGCGTCGCCGGGCGGCGCCTCATCCACGCTTCGCCCCTGTTCGCCGCTGTCGTCGCCATGCTCGAACGCGCGGCGCGCACCGATGCCTCGGTGCTGCTGCTCGGCGAGAGCGGGACCGGCAAGGAGCTGCTTGCGCACCACCTGCACGACAGCAGCACGCGCACCG
Source organism: Planctomycetota bacterium (assembly GCA_043740335.1). GTDB lineage: Bacteria > Planctomycetota > UBA1135 > UBA1135 > UBA2386 > DASVAL01. The sequence goes on along the minus strand of JAYUCN010000398.1, from coordinate 3,385 downwards.
ACAAGCCGTTCGTGCCGGTCGACTGTGCCTCGATCCCGACCGATCTGTTCGAGAGCGAGCTGTTCGGGCACAAGAAGGGTGCGTTCACGGGGGCGGCGGGCAACAAGCTGGGCCTGTTCCAGGTCGCCGACGGCGGCACGCTGTTCTTCGACGAACTCGGCGAACTGCCGCTCGCGTTCCAGCCGAAGCTCCTGCGCGCGATCCAGGAACGATCGGTGCGGCCGGTCGGCAGCAGCGACCAGCAGGTCGTCGACGTGCGCATCGTCGCGGCGACCAATCGCAACCTGCAGCGCGAGGTCGAAGAGGGGAGGTTCCGCGCCGACCTGTTCTATCGCCTCGACGTGGTGCGCATCGAGGTGCCGCCGCTGCGCGATCGAAGAGAGGACGTGGACGTGCTGGTCGCGCATTTTCTCGAGCGCTTCGGCGCGCCGGTCGGCATTGGCAGCGTGTCCGCCGAGGTGGCGGGTCTGTTGCGTGGCCACCGCTGGCCCGGCAACGTGCGCCAGCTGCGCAACGCGATCGAGCGCGCCTGTGCGCTCGGCCATGCTCCCGAACTGCACCTCGCCGACCTGCCGCCCGATCTGCGTGAGGAGGATGCGGGCGTGCCGCTCGGCGATGGTGACGCCGCGGCGGGCACGTTCCAGGAGATGAAGGCGCGCCGCGTCGCGGCGATGGAGAGCAGCTACCTCGAGGGCCTGTTGAAGAAGCACAAGGGCAACGTCACGCACTGCAGCGAGGAGGCCGGCATGGCGCGCAGCGCCTTCCAGAAGCTCATGCAGAAGTACGGGATCCGCAGCAGCGACTTCCGCGGTTGATCGGGCTGCTGGACCTCACGGCCTGGCGAGTGCGGTGCCCTTCGCGTCGGGCGTGCTCTCGCCGAGCAGTACGCTTGGCTTCCTTCCCTCCATCAGCTGCTTGTCGAGGTGGTGTTCCGCGCCCGCGCGCACATGGGCCACGGCGGTCGCGACATCGTCGGTGAGGAGGAGCCGATCGAGGTCCTCGGCGTTGATCGTGCCCTGCTTCACCATCGTGTCGCGCAGGAACGCGATCAGCGGCTGCCAGTACTCGACGCCCATGAGCACGAGCGGAAAGCCCTCGATCTTCTTCGTCTGGATGAGCGTCGCCGCTTCGAACAGCTCGTCGAGCGTGCCGAATCCGCCGGGCAGCACGACGAAGGCGTAGCTGTACTTCACGAGCATGACCTTCCTGACGAAGAAGTGGCGGAACTCGACGAAGCGATCGAGATACGGGTTGGGCTGCTGCTCGTGCGGCAGCGTGATGTTGCAGCCGATGCTGAGCCCACCGGCGTCGCGCGCGCCGCGGTTGGCTGCTGCCATGATGCCGGGGCCGCCGCCCGTCATGATCGTGAAGCCGAGGCGCGACAACTCGGCACTGACTGCGCGCGCGAGCGGGTACCAGCGGTTGTCCTCAGGGAATCGTGCCGAACCGAACACGGTCACGCACGGCGGCAGGAAGTGCAGCGCGCGGAAGCCCTTGATGAACTCGCCGAAGATGCGCAGTGCGCGCATGAGTTCGGCGAAGCGGCTGCGCGGACCGTCGAGGAACCGGCGCTCGCCGGGATCGCGCGAGCTCTTGCCCCAGCTTTGGGCGTGCTTGCCAGGGTCGCTGAGGTTCATCGGGCGGCTTCAGCGGAAGAGCAGGCTGCGGATCCGGGGATCGCCGAACGCCTCGCGGGCGGCGGCAGTGCGCGCATCGGGGTCGTCGTTGCGCAGGCGCGCGAGGGCCGGCCCATCGACCTTGACGAACGATCGCGGCGGCAGTTCGAAGGCGGGCACGAGCGTCGCGAACGGCGTCATCGCGAGAAACCAGCCGAATGGTCCGGCCACCACGGAGTCGGCATCACGGAAGATGGTGCGGATGGCGAGGCCGGTGCTGACGAGCATGTCGACGGGTTCGAGCAGGATGCCGACCAGGAAGGTGGCGACCGGCTTGTCGTCGTCCTGGAGGAGGCCGTTCTCGACGCGGTAGTCGACCTGGACGGCGATCACCTGGCCGTCGGCGGTGTGCAGTTCGGCGTCGCGGCGAACGACGAGAAGGTTGGTGCCGCAACTCGACAGCGCGAGGGTGAGCAGCGCGAGGCACATGAGCAGAGACGGGGGTCGGAGCGGCATGCCGTCAGCCGCCACCCTCACCGTCCTCCACTTGCGGCACCACCCAGCCTGGCCTTCGCGACTTTGAATCCGTCTTCCAACAGGTCCACCAGATCGAGATCCATTTGCGCCGCGTACTTGAGCATCGACAGGTTGTTCTCCGCAGCAGCCTGTTTCATGCCGACGATGGCGGAGGTCATGGTGGCGCGCAGGTGCTTGTCCTGGACTCTTGGCGCGACGGCTTTCCACCAGGCTTCGCTCTCGTCGGCGAGCTTGATGATGGCCGTCCAGTCGGGGTTCGGTGCCGCGGCCAGCACGGCGAGCTTGTAGCCCGCGTAATCCAGCAGATCGACTTCCCTGGGCACCACCAGGGTGCTGCCGTCGCAACGATCGATCAACAAGCGGAAAATCGTGACTGAGCAATCGGCTGTGGCCACGCGGTCCTTCGCCTCGATGGCCTTGTGCAACTTGCCGCGCAGCGCCTCGAACTCCTTCGCTTCATCGGCCGGCAGCATCTTCACGATCTCGCCCGCGCTCGTGTCGGCGACCGCGAGAAACTTGATGACCTGGTCGTCCTTCCTGGCGATGGCGTAGTGCGCCATGTCTTCATACGGGCCGGTGGCCTTCAGCAGAACCTGGTTGGCATCCGCGGTTTTGGGTGTGACAGCCGCATCTTGAGCGTGAGCAGCGGTCCACGGAACGCAGCACAGCCCGAGGGCGAACAGAGTGGGCTTGATGATGTGCATGAGTGATGGTGGCGGGCGGGTAGGGAAAGCTTGCAGCGTCCCGGACCACCCGGAACCCACCGCTCGGACTGTCGCCGCACTCGCTGACCCCGTCAAGGCGCGATGGGAGGCGGAATGCGCCGCGAAGCAGAGGCACGGCCGATGTTCATGCCTCGGCCTTCGCGGCCTTGACCATCTCGCGGAACACGATCATGCCGTCGCCGTCGTTCGGCAGTTGCCCCTGGTCGAGTGCGGCCCGCCGCCAGTCCGGCATGTGTGTCGGCAGGTAGCTGCGGTCGGGATGCGGCATGACGCCCAGCACGCGGCCCGTGCTGTTCGTGAGCCCCGCGATGCCGAGCGGCGCGCCATTCGGGTTCTGCGGGTAGCGCTCCGTCGGTTGCCCCTGTTCGTCGACGTAGAGCAGCGTCGCATAGCCTTCGCTGAGCAGGATCTGCTGCAACGTCGCATCGCGGGGCTCACGAACAGCACGGGCCGCGTGCTGGGCGTCATGCCGCATCCCGACCGCAGCTACCTGCCGACACACATGCC
>JAYUCN010000397.1:0-4748 GCA_043740335.1 Planctomycetota bacterium | reverse complement strand
CCCGGTACGCGCGTTCGAGAAAGGCAGGCGCGGCGTCCGTCGCGATGGGGTGGAAACCCTGCGGCCAGTCGCCATCGAAGAAGGCGGATCGGTCGACGACGAAGACCTGTGCCATGCGCTACCGGACGTTCACGTGCCGTCGCCGCGGTGCTCGGGCGCCCCCGCTGGCGCTGGCGCACTGGGTGCTGGGGCACTGGGCAATGGCGCACTTGGCTCCTTGGTACCGGACTCCTTGGTACTGGACTCCTTGGTACTGGGCGACGGCGCTTGCGCCGCACCCTTGCCGCTGAGCAGCGCGCGCAGGTTGGCCAGGCTCGTGAACTCGCCCTTGTGCGTGCGGGTCTCCACGACCTCCTTCGCCGGTTCGACGGTGTAGACGCGCTGTTCCCGCGGTCCACGGTCGCCGCGGTCGCGCGGCCCCCGATCGCCCCGGTCACCGAAGCCGTGATCACCGCGGTCGCCGCCGACGCGTTCGCCGCGGTCGCGATCGCCCGGCGCGCCGCGCGGGCCACCGCGGCCGCCGAACCGTCGTCGTTCCCCACCCTCTTGGCCCGGTTCCGGGGGGCCGCGGCGTTCCCCGGTGCGGCCAGCGCCCTGGAAGCGGCTGCCCGATTGCGGCGCCGCCTCGGCTTGCTGCGGGCGCCGCGGGCGGCGTCCCTGCTGTTGGTCCATGCGTTCGCCGAGCGTCGGCAGGCGGCCTTCCTGCAGGTGGCGCGGCTGGTGCATCGACAGCGAGATCTTCTGGTGCTCCTTGTCGACGTGCAGCACCCACACGGTGACGACTTCGCCGACGCGCAGCATCTGCTGCGGATCGCGCACGCGGTGCCCCGGGATCTGCGAGATGTGGATGAGGCCGTCCTGACCGATGCCGAGGTCGACGAAGGCGCCGAACTCGGTGAGGTTGGCGATGCGCCCGTGCAGTTCCAATCGGTGTGCAGGTCGGCGATCGTGTTCACACCTTCGTTGGTGGTCGCGGTGAGTTCGCCGCGCGTGTCCTCCCTGGAGTGCTGGAGTTGCTGCAGCACGGCGATCACGCGCGCACGCGTGCACTCGGGCGTGACGAACTCGTCGAACGGCGTCTCGCGCAGGTTGTGGGCAGGTAGCTCGAGCGGGGCCACCCCCTTCTTCTGCGCGACGGCCATCACGATCGCGTAGTCCTCGGGGTGGATCGGGGTCGCGTCGAGCGGCTCGGTGCCGCCGACGATGCGCAGGAACCCGGCGACGTTGCGCACCGTGCTCGCGTCCAGGCCGGCGACTTCGGCCAGCGCCGCACGATTCTGGAAGCCGCCGATCCGTCGTCGGTGTTCGACGATGGCGCGCGCCTGGTCGGTGGAGAGCCCGGGCACGAGTTCGAGCAGGTCCTGGTCGACTGTGTTGAGGTCGCAGCCGACCTGGGCGATGCACGACGACGTCACGGCGAACAGCTCGCGCTGCAGCATGCCCTGGTGCACGTCGTCGAGCGTCTGGCCGAGGCCGAGCGTGCGCACGTCCATGCGCGCGAGTTCGAGCAGCGGATCCTGGAGGCGCCTGCCGATCGAGATCGCGGTGCGGACGCCGACTTCGACGCCGACGATGGCCTTCTTGCCGGCCGAGCTGGTCGCGAAGATCGTCGACGCGGCTTCGTCGACGGGCACCAGCATCGGCAGCGGCGTCTCACCGAGGGCCTTGCGAAGTTCGGCGACGACGCGCTCGCTGCCCGCCTGACGGCGGCCATGCGGCACGGCGACAGCCGCGGGTTGTTCGGTGCGGATCAGTTCGACGAGCCAGGCCAGTGCCCCCTGCTTCTGCTCGTCGGTCTCCGTGGGCAGGGTCTTGTGCTGCGCCACCGAACCGTCCTCGGCGAGCAGCACGGCCCAGACCGCCCGGCTGCTCGTGCGCAGCGACAGCACCTTTTTGTGGCCGAGCGGCGGCGCCAGCAACTGCGAACGCAGGTTGTGCCCATACGTGCGCACGGCTTCGCGATCGGCCTTCTCCTTGAGGCGACGTCGCACGTCCTTGCCGCACGCCTCCTGCAACTGCTGCGCGGCCTGGTCGAAGACGATGTGGTAGAACTCGAGCAGCGGCGAGTCGGCCGCCAGATCGCTCGCGTGCAGTTCGCGCAACAGTTCGCGATGGCGGCCTTCGGGCAGCGTCAACTCGAGCACGAGGATGCCCTCGCGCTCGGCGCGCCGCAGCGCCAGCATGCGACCGACCGGGATGCGGCCGATCGGTTCGGCGAAGGCGAAGAGATCCTTGTAGCGTTCCGCACTGCTCTGGTCGGGGCTCACGGCGCGGGCGCGCAGGACGCCGCGCCGCAGCTCGTCGCGGAAGCGCGAGCGCGTGTCCGGATCGTGAGCGATGCGATCGGCGAGGATCAGCAGAGCCCCTTCGAGCACGGATTCGGGTGCCGGCAGCCCCTTGTCGGCGGCGATGTACTGGTTGGCGACCTCCTGCAGGGATTGATCGCCGAGCTGGCGGTGCTGGATCGCCATCGCCAGCGGCATGAGGCCCTTCTCCTCCATCTGCATGGCGACGCCGCGGCGCCGCGGGCGCATCGACTGGTACAGATCGTCGAGCAGGTCCTGGTCCACCGAGGTGGCGAGCGTGGCTTCGAGTTCCGGCGTGCGGCGGCTGCGTTCTTCGGCCTGCTGCAGGATGGCCGCGCGCCGCTGTTCGATCTCGGTCAGGGTGTACAGCCGATCGGCCATCGCCTGCAGGCGTTCTTCGCCGAGGTTGCCGACCTGGTAGCGGCGGTAGCGGGCGATGAACGCGGGGGTGGCGTTCTCCTCGAGCAGGGCGACGACCGCCTTCGTGGATTCGGGCGGACTGTCGAACTCGGCGAGGAGACGATCGAGCGTGGCTTCTGATGCCATGGTTGTTGGCGGCGGAGAGGGCCGCGAGGTGGGCGAGCACGATAGCATGTGCGCGGGTGCCCGCCAGCCTGGAAGCCCAGCATCCAAGCCCTGCGGGAAGGGGCCGCATCGCGGTGTCGATTGCAGTTGCCAGTGTGTGGCCAGGGTCGCAAGATCCGCCTGCTTCTGTCGCCCTGTACGATGATGCGTTCCGTCGACCTGTCGCAGATCCGCCGCATCTGGTTGCGCACGCCCAACTGGCTCGGCGACTTCGTCATGGCGACCGCGACGTTTGCCCGGGTCCGTGCGGCGTTTCCGACGGCTCATGTCACGGCGGGGCTGCGGCCGTACCTGCGGCCCCTGCTGACGGGTTCGACGTTCTTCGACGAGGTGGTCGACACGCCGAAGTCCGCGGGCCTCGGCGAACTCTGGCGGCAGACACGGCGCCTGCGCGAAGGTCGCTACGACCTCGCGATCGTGCTGCCGAATTCGGCGGCGACGGGTCTCGTGCCGTTTCTTGCGGGTGTGCCGTTGCGGCTCGGCTACCAGCAGGGGCGGCCGTTGCTGATGAACCTGGGTCGCCGGGCGGCGATGCGCCGCGGTTGGTTCGAGCGTCGGCTCGGGCCGCGGCGATGGCCCACACCGATGCCGCGTTACTATCACGAACTGCTCGACGTGATCAGCTTGCCGCCCGGCGGTGAGCATCCTCAGCTCGCGGTCACGGCTGATGAAGAAGCCTGGGTCGCGGAGCATCTGCGGTCACTCGGGATCGCCGAAGGCACGCCGTTGCTGCTGCTCGTCGTCGGCGCGAAGTTCGGCGCCAGCAAGTTGTGGATGCCCGAACGCTTCGCCGCGGTTGCGCGGCACTTCCAGGAACGACGCGGCATGCGGGCACTCGTGCTCGTGGGGCCGGGCGAGGTGGAACTCGGCGAACGCATCGCCGCCGAAGGCAATGCGATTGTCCTGAGCAAGCCCGTGTTGCCACTCGACACCTTGAAAGCACTCGTGCGGCGGGGGGCCTTGATGGTCACGGGCGACACGGGACCGCGGCATCTCGCGGTGGCGTTCGATCGGCCGGTGGTGTGCCTGATGGGGCCCAACGATCCCAACTACACGAACTACTGCATGGAACACACGGTGCTGATCCGGAAGGACCTGCCGTGCTCGCCGTGCCAACGCAAGGTGTGTCCGCTCGGCCACCATCGCTGCATGCGCGACATCACGGTCGAGGAAGTGATCGCTGCGGGGGAACGGCTGCTCGGTCGTGTGCGGTAGCCGTGTGGGTGCGATGGCGTCACGTCTCGCCACGGGTCAGGAGCGCCGCGTCGTGCTCCGCCACGTCGTCGTGAATCAGTCGGGAAGCCGTACTGTTCTGCCAGCGTACCCCGAGGATGAAGGCGCGGATCGAAGGAGCCCCGCGGTAGCGGTTCGCGGACCGCGCGTCCGCAGCGGGGTCGCTGAAGCTGGCGCCGCGGTAGCAGCGGCTGGAGGAGCCACGACCGCGCCAACGCAGTGCATCGCCATCGCGCACGGGGTCGTCGTAGCTGCCGTACTCGTCGCGGGACTGCGTCGCGTCCCATCGGGGGCCCCTCGTCGCGGTCGACGGCGTGCAGCAGGTCGCCCCACCGGTCGAGCGCAGCGAGCGCTGCGGCCGCGTCGAGGTGCGGCAGGAACGCGAGGCACAGGCGCGTGAGTTGGGCCAGGGCGGTCATGTCTGGTGCGCGCAGTTCCGCCTCGGTGCAACGGTTCAGGTCGTCGACGAGGAAGTCGACGCGCGCTTGCAGGCCAGCGAGTGCTGCGGCGGATTCGGGATCGAGGGGCTCGAGGTCGGGATGGGGCGGGATCTGCCCTGGCCACGCGGTCCGGCCGTGGCAGACGACGATCGGCACGACGAGTGCCGGCGGGGCGTTCTTCGCG
>JAYUCN010000396.1:0-11532 GCA_043740335.1 Planctomycetota bacterium | reverse complement strand
GCCAGAAGGACCTGCTGCTGCCGCGCGCCGAATGGAGTGCGTTCGTGGGCACGGCCCCAGTGGTGGCCTCGGACCTCGCGAGTACCGAAGCCGACTGGCCGACGAAGCCGTTCGTCGAGAAGGAGGTGCGCGGCAGGAAGGTCCGCGTCGCGTCGTTCACGTTGAGCTTGCCCGAGGGCCAGGGTGGTACCGATGCCCCGCTGCGCATCGTGCCGCCCGCCGAAGCGTGGACTCTGGCGCTGAAGGACGCCGCTGAGTCGACGCTGCGCGTGCTGCTGCTGCACGGCTCGGACACGACGGCGCGCGCACTCATCCCGCAGTTGAAGCCCGCCCCCGACCTCGTCGTCTGCATGGACGCCGGCTACCTCGAGCCGAGCGCCAATCCGACGCTCGTCGACGGCGTGCCACTCGTCTTCGCGGGCATCCGGGGCCGCGTCCTGCTCGATGTCCGGTTGTCGCGGCAGCCCACGGGTCCGCGCGCCATCTGCGAGCTCGTGCAGCTCGCGGGCAGCAAGACGGTGCCGGGCGGCGGCGGCGATCCCCAAGTGAAGGACGCTCTGCTCGTGCACAGGAACGATGTCAAGGAACGGGGCGTGCTCGGCCACATGATGCGCCAACTGCCGACCCCGAACGGCGCCATCTACGTCGGCAGCGCAGCATGCAAGGGTTGCCACGCCTCCGCCTACGCGGTGTGGGAGAAGATGAAACACTTCCAGGCCTGGGACACCCTCGTCAAGGCCGAGGCCGATCCCAAGCGCTACGGTTGGCCCGTCACGCACTACCCCGACTGCGTGAGTTGCCACGTCGTCGGCTTCCGCGAGCAGAGTGGTTTTCTGTCGTACGAGGAAACCCCGGATCTCGCCGGCGTCGGCTGCGAACGATGCCACGGACCGGCGGGCAACCACGTGGCAACGAGCGGCCAGGCAAAGCTCGGCATCATTGGCGGCGTCCAGGCCTCGGTGCTCTGCGCGCAGTGCCACGACTTCGAGCAGTCGCCGAACTTCCTCTACTCGGACAAGTGGCCGCTCATCCAGCACGGCCGCGAACCGAAGAAGTGACGCGCGACAGCGGCGGCCGCGTCGCTACATTGCCGCGATGCACGCACCCGGCACTTCACGTCGCGACTTCCTGATCGGCAGCGCCCTCGTCGGCGGCGCCGCCGCCCTCGCATCCTGCGCCTCGTCCACGCCGGCCCGCGCCCGTTCCCCCAACGACCGACTGCGCATCGGCGTCGTCGGCTGCGGCGGCAAGGGCCTCTCGGACATGCAGGCCTGCGCGAAGACGCACGACATCGTGGCTCTGTGCGACGTCGATCACGGCCAGAGCAAGCAGGCGCGCGAGGAACAACCGAAGGCGACGTTCTACGAGGATTGGCGCGACCTGCTCGACCACGAGAAACTCGACGGACTCGTCGTCAGCACGCCCGACCACAGCCACGCCGGTCCCGCGCTCGCGGCGATGGCTCGCGGCATCCACGTCTTCGTGCAGAAGCCGCTCACGCACACGGTGCACGAGGCGCGCTTGCTGCGGGACGCGGCGCGGAAGAGCAAGGTCATCACGTCGATGGGCAACCAGGGCACCTGCCTGCCGGGCTTCCGCACGGCCGCCGAGTGCGTGCGTTCGGGCGTGATCGGCACGGTGAAGGAAGTGCACGTCTGGACCGACCGCCCGATCTGGCCCCAGGGCATCGATCGGCCCAGTCACGTCGATGCCATCCCGGCCACGCTGCGTTGGGACCTCTGGCTCGGCCCGGCCGCGTGGCGCCCCTACGCCGCCAGCAAACCGGACGGCACCTTCAAGGGTTACGCGCCGTTCCACTGGCGCGGCTTCTGGGACTTCGGCACGGGCGCACTCGGCGACATGGCGTGCCACGTCGCGAACCTGCCGTTCTTCGCGCTGCAACTCGATGCTCCGCGCCTGGTCGCCGCCGTGGCGTCCGACGCGCACGCGGAGACAGCACCCAAGCGCGCCACGATCCGCTACGAGTTTCCAGCGCGCGGTGCCCGCGGCCCCGTGACGATGACCTGGTACGACGGCGGCGACCTGCCACCGGCCGGGCTCCTGCCCGGCGTCAAACTGCGCAGCGGCGGCTTCCTGCTCGTCGGCGACAAGGGCAAGCTCTACTCACCGACCGACTACGGCGAGGTGTTCGAGCTGCATCCGAAGGAACAGTTCGTGGGCTTCCAGCCGCCGACGCCGTTCCTGCCGCGCTCGCCGGGCATCCACGACGAATGGCTGCAGGGCATTCTCACGGGCACGCAGCCGATGGCGAACTTCGAGTACGCAGCCCCCTTCACGGCAGCGATGCTGCTCGGCAATCTCGCGCTGCGCACGGGCGAGACGATCGAGTGGGACGCGGCCGCCATGCGCGTGAAGAACTCCGCAGCGGCGCAGCGGCTCGTGCAGAAGGAGTATCGCCGCGGTTTCGAGCTGACGGTCGTGTGAGCCTCTACACCAGCGAATCGTGAACCTCGTTCACGATTTCGCCGGCGCAGAGGCTCAAGATGGGCTCCGGGCATAGCCCGGGTTGGGCGCTACCCGCCCGTCGCCTTGCAGTGCTCGTCGAGCCAGTTGCACATCTCGGCCAGGCAATGCAACACGTTCTCGCGCGCCCGGTAGCCGTGCGCCTCGTTCGGCAGCATGCACAGGCGCGCGGTGCCACCGTGGCCCTTGATCGCCACGAACAACCGCTGCGACTGGATCGGGAACGTGCCCGGGTTGTTGTCGTCGGCGCCGTGGATGAGCAGGATCGGCTCGTTGATCTTGTCCGCGTGCGAGAACGGCGACATCGCCTGGTAGACCTCGGGCGCCTCCCAGAACGTGCGCTCCTCGTTCTGGAAGCCGAACGGCGTCAACGTGCGGTTGTAGGCCCCCGACCGCGCGATGCCCGTCGCGAACAGGTCCGTGTGCGCGAGCAGGTTCGCGGTCATGAATGCCCCGTAGCTGTGGCCCGCGACCGCGAGGCGTCGCACGTCGACGACCCCTTCCTGTTCGAGCGCCTTCACCGCGGCCCGCGCGTTCTGCTGCACCTGCAGGATGAACGTGTCGTTGGCCGTCTTCACGGGCCCGACGATCGGCATCGCCGCATCATCGAAAACCGCATAGCCGTGCAGCAACAGGAACAGGTGCGACGCACCGCCGAGGCGCAGGTAGCGGTTGGGCGTGGCCCGCACCTGCCCCGCATCGCTCGCCTGCGCGTACTCGAGCGGATAGGCCCAGACCAGGGCCGGGTGCTTCATGCCGGGTTTGTGCCCTGGCGGCAGGTAGAGCGTGCCGGACAGCGGCACACCGTCCTCGCGTTCGTAGCGCACGAGGCGCTTCTCGATGCCCCGCGTGAACTCGGCGGCAGGATCAGGGAACGCGAGGAACTCCTTGCGCGTACCGCTCGCGCGATCGACCACGACGAGAGCCGGTGGTTCGGTCGGTGACTCGCTGCGCACCAGCAGTTGCTGGCCGGCCTCGTCGAGGAAGCCGACGAACGACTCGTGCCGTCCCTCGGCCGCATGGAAGAGACGCTCCTTCTTGCCGTCGGCAACGTTCCACGCATCGACGAACGGCCGGTTGCCCTGCACCGAAGCACCGTCGCCGGCGAGGAAGAGCCGGCCCTCGCGCATGCGCAGCAGGTCGCGGCCGTCGGCCAACCGTTCGCTGATCGGCCGCCCGGGATCCCCGTAGGCATCCTGCATCGACCGCTCGTAGAGCTGCACACCCGGCCGCGCCGGATCGGTCGCGTCGTAGCGATGCACACGCTGCCGCCGCGTCGCCCGGTCCATCTCGGTCGCGAGCGCGAGCTTGCCGTCAGCGCCGTAGCCGATGCCGGCAGCGCGGTGTTCGGTGCGGAACCACAGTCGCGGCTCGCCCTTCGCGTCGGTCAACAACATCACGTGGTCGCGGTGCGGCACCTCGACCTTCGGGTCGCCGCCGTCCTGGGCCTCGGTCCAGACCAGTGAGTGGCCGGTTACCGGCAGCCAGTCGATGCCGCGCGGACCCGTCGGCACGCCGCCGATCGGCACCGCGTCCCGCAGCGGCGACTTCGCGACAACGCGTTGCACCGCCCCCTGCCAATCGACGACGGCCACAGTACGCGGGAAGCTCTGCATGGTCACGACGAACGAGAACGGCCGTTCGACGCGTTCGACGAGCAGCAGCGTGCCGTCCGGCGACGGCTCGGTGCGGTCGTACATCGCCGCCTCGCCGAAGGTCATCACCTTGCCCGCGGCGGTATCGATGATCGCGAGCTGGCTCGTCGCGAAGTGCTCGAACAGCACCTCGTCATGCGCGTCCTCCAGCAGGTCCGGCCAGGTGCGCACCTGCGCCTTCATGCCTTTCTGCGTCACCTGCACCTGCGGTCCCGCCGGGGCGCGTGGTCGGACGGGGGGTGCGCCGCCCACGACGAGCTTGACCAGCAGACGCTTCTGGTCCGGCAGCCACTGCACCGGGTTGCCGAGCACCGGGTTGAGCTTCGCTCCCGCGATGCGGCGCGGCGGTGCGGTTGCCGGATCCGCGACCCATAGTTCGCTACCACCCTCGCCGGATTGGAGCAGTACGAAGGCGCGATCGTCGGCACTCCACCAAGGCCCGGACCAATGGCCGGCCGGTACCTGCACGGCGATCTCGTTCCCGTTCGCGAGAGCCCGCAGCACGATCGACATGACGCGCGCCCCGAGTTGCGGACCGTGTGCCTGCGGATCGATGCGCAGACCAGCAAGCTTCTCGTGCGGCCGCGCCACGACATCGATGCCGGGCATCGGTTCGTGCGTCGTCAGCACCAGCCAGTGCCGCTGCGGCGACAACGCCGCATCGGGCGACGGCGGCGCCTCGACGAGACGCGCGATCGTCTCGGGCGGTCGCAGGTAACCGGTGGATGTCGGTTCCTGCGCAACTACCGTCGTGCCGACGGCGAACGCCAGCAACCCGGACAACCAGGGGAGACGAGGGAACCCGATCGAACGGCAGTCAACTTCGGCGACCATGAAGCACTCCTGCGGCACTGCCGCATCAGTGCTCTACCGGGCCTTTGGCTCTCGTGCACGCACTGTCGCTGTAACAACGAGGCCCGCGCTGCGACCGTCACCGCGTGGCGATGCGATCGAGCGACTCGCGGTGCTTCGCGGCGAAGGTCTCGCGGAAGTCGAAGCCATCGACGAAGTCGAGGCGGGAATCGCTGGGCCGCCGGCTCAGCAACTCGGCGTCGATGAGATTGAAGACGATCTCCCCGAAGTCGGCCGGACCGCGGATGCCCCAGCGTTCGAACACCATGGCCGCCATTGGGCCGAACTGGTCCGCCGCGTACTCCTTGATGCCTGCGAGCAACTCGCGGCCACCGACGTGCCGTTCCACACCGGTCAACTGCTCGCGACCCAGATGCGACATCGTGTAGTCGAGCGCATCGAGTACGAAGTAGTACGCGTTGCGCGAGAAGCGGCGGTCGCGTCGCCGCACGGTCTGGATCTTCTCTTCGAGCAGGTCCTGTTCAGGTGCAGCCATCGACACGGTTCCTCCGGGGACGAAACGGCGTCAGCGTGACGCCGCTATCGACCGATCTGGAACCGCCCTTGAGCGCGGCCGAGTGACCGCTCACCCGCGCTCCCCCCGACGAAACCAATCGCGTGACGAGCGCTAGAGCACGGTGAAACCGACCAGGCAGGCGGTGAGCACCTGCTCGGGCGGGATCCGGAGATCCAGATCCCGTTCGGCTGCCAGCGTGAGTTCGAGCCACGTCGTCCATGGTTCCGCAGGCGCAGAAGGGTAGGAAGGGGCCGCCCCGGCCGCAAGGGCGTCGCGGCGCGTGCACAACTCCGCTCGCAAGAACGAGAGGAACAAGCGGGCGGCATCGACCTCGAGCCGGCGCTCGGTGACGCCCTCGAGCGCAGCCCGGGCCGTGGCAACCGGCCGCAACCCCTGGGTCTGCGCGAGCAGTGCATGCACGAGATCATGGACCTGTACCGGGCGTTCGGTGCAGGCGAGACCGGCCATGCCAAGGCTCCCTCGGGCCACGGCAATTGCTCCCGCGTGGTGCGCCGACAGTCCCGGGAATTGCCGCAAAAGTTCCCGCGCGAGTGTCGGTTCGTCGAGTGGCAGGACCCGCAGGCGCTGCACGCGCGACCGAACGGTCGGCAACAGCTGCTCGGGACGCACCGCCTCGAGCAGGAGGTACGTCGAAGCACCCGGCTCCTCGAGCGTCTTCAGCAGCGCGTTCTGCGCCGGCTCGTCCATGCAGTCGGCGTCCTCGATGAGCAGCACACGCGCGCGCCCTTCGACAGCGTGCCGTGCGAGCCGTTCCTGCACGCCGCGCACCTGGTCGATCGTGATCACGTAGAAGCTCTTGTCCAGCTCCTCGTGTTCCTTCATGTCCTGCGCGCGATCGAGCAGGTGCACGTCGGGATGCACCCCGGCCGCGATGCGCGTGCACGTGCGACACATGCCGCACGGACCATCCTCGTCGAGTTCGGACGGGCACAGCAGCGCCGCCGTGAGCCACTGCATGACAGTGGTCTTGCCGACTCCGTGCGCGCCCTCGACCACGAGTGCATGCGGCAGCAGGAGGCGTCGCGCGCGGCGTTGCCAGTACTGCAGCGCATCACCCTGGCCCAGCGGCATCGTGAGGCGCGCCCGCGCCGGCTTGCCGGAGTCGACCGTGCCCCCCGCACGTCCTTGCCTCACCCATCGACCCGTCACGACAACAGCCTCGACAGGCGTGCGCGCAGCTGCTCCTGCACAGTCGCGAACGGCACCGCGGCGTCGATCACGTGGGCCCGGACTTCGAGCTGCGCCGCGCGCAGGAAACCGTCCCGCACCCGTTCGTGGTACGCGTCGCCGCGCGCCTCGATGCGATCGTCGGCGCGGGTGCGTCGGCGCGTGCGCGCCAACTCGGGCGGCACATCGAGCACGAAGATCGCATCGGGCAGGTGCGCGCCGTGGACGCGCCGCGTGAGGTCGAGCAGCCAGTCGAGGTCGAGCCCCGGCAGGCTGGCGATCGCCTGGTAGACGAGCGTCGAGAGGTAACAGCGTTCGGCGACGACGACCTCGTCACGCCGCAGCGCGGGAGCGATGACCTTGCCGATCAATTCGGCGCGCGCCGCGGAGAACAGGAGCGCCTCCGTGACCGTCTGCAGCTCGCCCGTTGCTGGCGACAACAGCAGTTGACGCAGCGCTTCGCCGACGGGCGTCGACCCGGGCTCACGAACGTGCAGCACCGCGCGACCACTCGCGCGCAGCCAGCTACAGAGCGATGCGGCCTGCGAACTCTTGCCGCAACCGTCCGGACCATCGATGGCCGCGTAGACACTCACCGCACGTCCTCGACTTGCTGCCGCAGCTCGGCCGAGCGCAGCAGTTCGACCTGCAGCGATCGCACCATGTAACTGACGGCGGCGCGCGTCCGTCCGGCGAGGTAGCGACCCACTTCGCTGCCGCTCAAGCCGTGCTGCAGGCACGCCATCGCCAGCACCTTGCGGGCGCGGCTCACGGCGCGGCCTTGGCTCTTGCCCAGCAGATCCTGGACCGCAACGCCGAACCGGCTCGCGACCTGGTCGCGCAACCGCAGAAAGACCCGGCCCGGGTCGATGAGCTCGAGGTACTTGGGCGGCAGCGGCGCACCGCGCGCGCTCGCCCACGCCGCCCGCAACTCGGGATAGGTGCCGACACACTGCTGCGCCAGCGACTCGACGGCTCGCGCGCGTCCGTTGCGCGACGGTGCCCCTTCGAGCGCTCGCAGATAGCGCAGCCTGCCGATCGGTCCCGGTCGTTCGATCGCCGCCACGAACCCGGCCAGGAACAGCGTCGCCAGGGTTGCATCGAGGTCGCGCACGTCCTTGGGATGCCAGCGCGACGCGAGCAGCGTCGGGCCGCGCAGCAACTCGCGCTGCCGCAGGATGCCGACCAGGAACTGCTGGAGTTTCGGCTTGCCCGCGATCCGATGCACCTCGTCGAGTACGAGCGGTCGGTCCTGCACGAGTTCCGCGCGCAACTCCTCCACACGGCCTTCGTGATGCACTGCCTGGAACGCCTTCAGCAGGCTCGGCAGGTCGAACCAGAGCGGCTTGCATGGCGCCTGTTCCCGCCACCACCGCAGCAGGAAGGTCTTGCCGACGCCGCTCGGCCCGTGGAAGAAGAAGAGGTTGCCCGGCAGCGGTCGTCCGGCACCCAGACTCCTCAGCACGAGGTGCGCCGTGCGGTTGCCGGCGTCGACGACGGGTTGCTGCGGCGACACTTCGAGCGCGTCGAACCGCGGCGAATCGCGCGACTGCAGCTCGACGGCGAGTGGCGTGCCGAAGTCCGCCGACAGCACCTCCTGCAGCAGTGGTCGGAACATGGCGCGCACGCGGTCGGCAACCAGGCGGTTTGGCGCCTCGAGGTAGACGGTGCCGCGCTCCATGAGGACCGGTCGCAGCTCGGTGATCCAGGCCGCGTGGGCAGCCTCGCCGACCCGTTCGCGCAGGAGGACCTGCACACGCGTCCAGCATTCCTCGAGCACAGGCAGCATGGTCGGTCGTCGGCGGTCCCAGATCTCGAGGCAACAGCCGCGAGCGGGGAGCAAACGCTAGCAGGTCGTCAGTGCCGCTGCCACTCCTGCTGCAATGCCCCCGCCGTCGTGGCGGCATCCGAGCGGGGTGCTTCACGACGCACCCGGTCGAGCAGTTCGCGCGCGCGCGCCTCGTCGCCGAGCGCATGGCGGAGACGAGCCGCGCGCAGCCAGAGTCCACCGCGTTCCTCGAGCTCTTCGGGCGCATCGGCCGCCGGCTTCTCGACCCCGCGCACGAGGTAGCGGCGGTCGAAGTCGGGCAACACCGCGGCGGCGACCTCGAACTCCATGGCCGCCTGGGCCGGCTTCTTCTGCACCTCGTAGGCCTCGCCGAGGCGCACGTGCAGTTCGCGATGGAACGGGTCGATGCGGTTGCACTCGACGAGGTAGCGCACCTGTTCCGTGACGTTGCCGGCTTCCTGTTCGAACTCCGCGAGTGTATAGCGCGGCACGAACGCGCGCGCCGTGCGACGGCAGTAGGCCTTCATCTCCATCTGCGCGCGCGTGCGATCGCCCTGATCGCGGTAGAGCCGCGCCAGTCGCAGTTCCGGCGACGTCGCCTGCTCCGTGCAGCCCGGCCAGCACGCCTTCGCTCGCTGCCACTGGTCGGAAGCACCGTCGGCATCGCCGCCCGCGAGCAGCACGTCGCCGCAGACGATGCGCGAATCGAAGTCGTCGGCGCCGGCCTTGAACCCACGTCGCCAGCACTCGATGGCCGCCTCGGTCTCCTTGCGCCGGTGCCGGAGTTCGGCGCGCACGAGCATCGCTTGACCGTGGTCCGGATCGGCGCGCAGCACTTCCGCGAGCCAGCGCCCGGCGTCGACGGGGTTGTTGCGCTGCAGACACGCCCAGGCGAGGTCGACGCGGACCTGGAGGTTGCTGCGATCCTGCGCCGCGCGCAGGAGCAGACGCTGGAGCGCAGCGTCGTCGTAGTGGGGCACGAGGCGCATGCCGCGCAGTTTCTCGTGCTGCACGAACGCGATCAGCTGCTGGTCGAACTTCGTCGAAGGAATGCCGAGCGCCTTCTGGAATGCCTCCTCGGTGTCGAGGTCCTCGCCGAACGCGCGCAGCAGTTCCAGGGCCTTGCCAAAGCCGTGCTCCTTGCTGATGAGCTCGACGATGAGGCCGCCCTGGTAGTAGCCGAACAGGATACGCGGCCCGCGGAACAGCCGGTTCAGCAAGTGCACGGGCGGGATGTCCTGGTTGTGGAACGCGTCGAGCAGCTCGCGGTCCATGCCACGCTCCCACGCCGGGTCGCGCACCTTCTCCTCGTAGACGGAGAACCCTTCGGTCAGCCAGCGCGGCACGCGGTGGTTCGACAGACCGAGCGTCAGCACGTGCGTGTACTCGTGCCACGCCGTCGCCTCCCACATGAAGTCCTGCTTGCGCAGGTCGCCGTCGACGGGCGACACCAGCGTGATGAGGCGGCCGAAGCAGGCACCGAGTGCCGTGAAGCCGCGAAAGCCGATCGTGCGCACCGAGAAGTCGTCCCACGTGTGCAGCACCTCGACCTTCGTCGCGCGTTCGGGGTGGTACCCGTACTTGGCGCCGAGCACCTCGGCCGCTTCGAGCTGGATCGGCAGCAGGTAGGCGCGCAACACCTCGATGTCGTCGCGGTGCATCTGCACCGTGAACCGCTCGTGCTCGACGACCGTGTACTCGCTGTCCAGCAGCTGTTGCACGGCCAGCGCATTGTTGCGCCACGGATTCACCATGCCGGCGTCGAGCGCCTTCGCCCGTTCCAGCAGTTCCTTCGCCTTGTTGCCTTCGCCCGTGTAGACGAGGGCCTTGGCCATGCCGTGCAGCACCGGTACGTCATCGGGTGCTGCCGCCTGTGCTTCTGCGTAGAACGGCAGCGCATCGGCGAAGCGGTACAACGCCACGAGGTGGTCCGCGAGGATGCGGTCTGGTTCCGGCCACCCGGGATCGCCGGCCAGCGCCCGTGCGCGGAACGCTTCGTAGTCGTCGTGCTCGTGCAGGAGCCACGCCGCCGCCGCGCGATGGCAGAGCACGAGACGGTGGTTGCCATCGATACTCAGCGCCACGTCGAACATGCGCGCGGCATCGCGATAGCGACGATCGTCGAGCACGTTGGCCGCGCGCAGCATGATCGCTTCGACGCAGCGTTCGTTGCGCTCGATCACCCGATCGAGGAAGCGCTCGGTCTTGCCGGCGTCGAGGGCCTGGTTGGCGCTGCGGATGCGGTACATGGCGAGCAGGGCCGCTTCGTCGTCGACGTTCTGCTCGAGCACCTTGGCAAGGTCCTTCTCGCCGCTCGGGAACCCCCTCGCCTCGCCGTAGGCCTCGAACTTGAGCACCCCGAGGGTCGTGCGCGCTTCCGGACGGTCCGGTGCCCCCTGCATGCTGGCGACCAGTGCGCGGCTCGCCGCCTCGAAGTTCGCACGGCCGCCGAGCCGCCACAAGGAACGGCCGAAGTACGCGAGCTGGACGGGGTCCGCGGGCGCCTCCTGAGCGGCGTTCTGCTGCCACAGTTCGCGCGCCAGTGCCCGCTTGCCATCGCGCGCGAAGACTTCGCCGAGTTCGTGCCGCACCTGCACATCCTTGGGATCGGCATCGACGAGCCCCTGGAGGATCCCTGCGGCGGCGCTGTAGTCGCCGAGTCGTGTCACCGCTCCGGCGCGCAGGAGCGCTACTTCGCGGCGAGCCTGGAACCCGGGAGCCGCGGCCGCGACCGCATCGCGGACCACCTCGTACTTGCCGCGACGCAACTCGATGTCGAGCAGCCCGAGCTGCGCGGTGTCGACCGCGGCCTGCTTGGGCCGGCTCGCCTCCGGTTCCTTTTCGAACGCGTCGAGCAGTTCCTGGAACGCCGCTTCCGCCGCGGACAGGTCGCCCTTGCGCAGCTTGCGCTGGGCATCCTGCAGCAGGATCTCGTACTCGTCCTCGCCCGCCGTCTGCGCGGGCAGTCCACTGCTCGCCGCGACCAGCAACAGCACGAAGGCAGGGGAGACCAACCAGCTACCAGTCATCGCGGCGCAAGATACAGG
>JAYUCN010000395.1:0-11550 GCA_043740335.1 Planctomycetota bacterium | reverse complement strand
GCACCTCGACCTCACCCTCTTCCTTCGGGTCGATCGAAATCTGCTGGACCCTCTCCTCCTGGTCGGGACCGCCCTTGCCGCGCGTGATGCGCGTCAGGATGTTGGGCGTCGGCTTCGACGACAGCATGTAGGTGCGTTCCCCGATGCGGATGGTGGCCTTTGCACACTGGCAGCTGCCGGTCAGGGTCTTCCACTCCATGACCGTGTCCTTCGGGTTCTTGAACTTGAAGACACCGACCGCCTCGCCGCTGCCGAAGTAGGTGCCGAGATCCTGCACGGTGACAGGGAACCACGTGTTGCCTCCGGTCGGCAGCTGCGGGCGAGCCTGCGTCCCCGGCTGCGGGGCTCCGGCCTCGGCCTTGGTCGGTTGCGGCACCACCTTGACGTCTTGGGCAAACGCGAAGGAGCCGAGGGTGGAGACAGCAACGATGCCGAGGAGACGGAGGGAACGGTTCATGGACTTGACTCGCGGTTCAGAGGCCGGCGCGCCCGAGTGGGATCCAGCGGGCGGAACAGTATAGCCACCGGTCCATCGCAAAACTCCCGGACAACGATCGGCAAGACCTGGCGACCCTGCGGAAGGGGCGATGGCAGCTTCCAATTGCGTTCGTTCGCTCGCACCATGCCGCCGATGCGCGTCTCCTCGCTGTCGCTGCTCGTGCTGGTGCTGCTGCCCCTTTCCGGCTGCTGCTCGCTGAGCCGATTCTTCTGCGGTCCTGACCGGACACCGTGGGTTTCGGTCCGCTACGAAACCCCCCAGCTGGCGGTCAAGACCCTGCTCGAAGCGCTGCGGCGCGACGACTGGGAGATCGTCTGCCTGAGTCTGTCGCAGGCCTACCAGCAGCGCCTGGGGCTCGACCAGATGACCGCCAGGGTGGTCGGACCGCGCATCCGCGAACAGAACCCCGGCCTGCACGTCGCTGGCTACGCCGAAGTGCCCGAACCCACGCTGCTCGATCCCGACCACGCCAGCGTGACGATCGATGTGCAGGGTACGCCGATCGAGATCCACCTGGTACGCCAACGCAGCAGGGAGGTGCGCTTCCGCCGCCCCGACGGAAGCATCGCGGACCAGGGAGCACTGCTCGAGTCCTTCGTGGGTCACGCGCGCATCGAGCCGGTCGATCGGGACCAGGATCTCTCCCGCCTCGTGCTGGAGCCCTTGCAGTTCTACCACGACGGCCTGGAGGTGGTCCCGGTCGAAGCACTCGAGCACATGGCACTCACCAGCCGCTGGAAGGTCGACGACCTTCGCGTGCTGGAGCACCCCTGACGCACCCTTGCCAGCGGGCGCTGCGTTCCCTCCGGGCATGCGGTCGGTCAGGGCAGCAGCTCGCGGCAGCGCACGAAGCGGAAGCCTTCGTCCTGCAGCCGCAGCACCGCGTCGAGTTTCGCCAGCACCTGCTGGCCCGCATTGGGCAGCGAACGGTCGAAGTCGTGCAACAGCACGACGCCGCCACCATCTCGGCGCAAGGATTCGGCCAGTGCCGCGGGCGTCTTGTCGACCCCGAGCCGCGTGTCGAAACCATCGTGCGTCCACATCGCGACCGGCGTCCGCTTCCACCAGACCCACAGCAGCGAGAGGATGTTCAGCTTGCCAAAGGGTGGGCGGAACGGAATCGACTGCTCCGGACCGCCGATCACGTCGCGCAGGCGCCGCCGCCCGCGGCTCGTGTCGACGATGCCGGCCCATGGCCAGGACCACACATGGTGCACGTGCCCGTGGCCGTGCGAACCGATCTCGTGGCCCTGCCGGACGAGATCCTCGACGATGTCCTCGTTGCCGCGCACGTTCGTGCCGAGCAGGAAGAAGGTCGCCGGTACTTGCGAGTCGGCGAGGCGACGTGCCAGGAGTGGCGTCAGCAAGCGCCCGGGCCCGTCGTCGAACGTGATCGCGATGACCCGGCGCTCGCGACAGACGACGGCAAGACGCCGACGCTGTTGCTGCAGCACCAGGCGCGGTACGAGCACATGCATCGTGGCCGCAGCCGCGACCACGCAGAGCGCGATCACCGTCGGTGACATGGCCCATGCACTCTGTTGTCACGCGCAGGGACGGCCCGACCAGCCATGGTCAGCGCCCGAAACGTCATCAGCGCAACGACTCCGTGGCGCGCACCGCAACTCTGGCGCCGCGCGGCAGGATCTTGAACAACTCGGCGATGTCGGGTGCCAGCATGCGGATGCAGCCCATCGAGGACATCGTGCAGATGGTCTCCGGCATCGGCGTGCCATGCGCACCGAAACCCGTGTAGCTGTCGTGACGGAACTTGATGAAGTACTCGCCGAGGATGTTCTTCGGATGGCCGTAGGGATAGACCTCGCCGTTCGGCGCCGTCCACGACGGCTGGGGCTGCTTCTCCCCGACGGTGAATTCCGTCACCGGCGTGCGGTCGTTCTCGCCGTGCCCGATCCAGTAGAGGCGCAGCAGGTGGTCGCCGACGTAGACGGCCATGGCATAGCTGCGCTTCTCGATCACGGCGTGGATCGGATCGACGGGCACCTTGATCTTCTGGCCCACCTGCACCGCGTTCAGGTTGTGGATGCGGTTCAGCACGGCCAGGGTGCCGTCTTCGACCAGGATCTTCTCGCGCCGGAACTTGCTGGAGATGCCGGCCAGCGAGTCGCCCTTGGCAATCGTGTAGCTGCGTGCGCTCGCGACGTTGGCCGGATCGCAGAGCCAGCGGTCGACGCGGATCCGGTGCTGGCGGTAGAGCTCGTCGACGAACGCACGGGCCTCGGTGTGCGCGCGTTCGATGCGGCCGCGCAGCGTGAGTCCGAGCAACTTGCTGCCGGCGGCAACGGCGTCCGGGTCGGGCAAGGCCATGGCCGTGGCCTGCACCTTCGCGGCCAGCGTCCGGCCATCGGTGGAATGCAGGAAGCTGTTGTCGACACCGAGCGAGGCCAACTGCGTGGCGAAGTCGTCCGTTGCCGGCGTGAGGGCCTCGAGGAGCTGGCGCCGGTCCTCACCGCCGCGGCTGGCCACGGCCATCCAACCGAGCGAGACGGCCGCCGGTTCGCGCTGCTGGATGCGCGGCAACAGGTCGGTGAGAGCGGGTACGATGGCAAGCAGCGGGGCAGGTGCAGGATCCGCCGTGCCCTTGCCGGTGCCGGCGCTCAGCGGACCCGCCGCTGCCGGGGTCAGCATCTGGTCCAGGCGAGTTACTGCTCCGGGAGTTGCTGCCGCAGGCATCACCCCACCGTCGTTCGCCGACGCGGCGCCCTTCTCCACACCCGCAAGCGGAACTGCCAGGCACCCGTACCCCCACCAGCCGAGTGCTAGAACGACGAGCAGAAAGATCAACTGCCGCATACGCCACCTCCAGAAACCGCGCCGATCGGCGGGAACCGCCGCAGCGCCCCCTGACCAAGGGCACCGCACGGGCGGTCACCGGCAACGGCACGGCGAGCACCCGACCGCGGAACCGTAAGCGTGCGCGGCGAGGAAATCGAGAGGCTCCGCTCCACCTGGACCGTCGACGGAGGCCGGTTGAACCCTTGGTTCAGGTGGGCTCCCCCCCGGGCATTTGGGAATAGGCCGGCGGCACCGTGAAGGCACCGTCTCCTGCTCCCGCCTGGCCCGCAGGGTCGGAGCCCGGCGAATGGTCATCGGTTCAACTTTGTGGCCCGCGTGCAGCTCGAGACCTGCAGAGCGGAGCATCCCGAAAAGAACAAAGGGAGTGTAGCCCGGCCGCCGGTCGCTGCCACCACGGTCTTTGGGCGGTCAATCCCAGCGGTTGCGCGCGATGGCGGCCATCACCAGCTCCGCCGCCGCCACCGCGGCCACCCCGTCGGCACCGCTCACGATCGGTTCCGCCCGTTGCCGCACGCAGCGCAGGAAATCGATCAGTTCTTCCTGCAGTGGATTGCCGCTGTCGAGTTCGAGGTGCTGCACCTGCAGCAGACCGTCGAACACGAACTTCCAGAGGTCGCCGACCGCGGACCGGTCGATGCGCTCGAGGTCGAGCTTCTCGAAATCCCAGCCCGGCGCCTTGCGCACGACCATGCCCTTGCCCTCCTGGAAGTCGAGGCTCACGTAGCCCTCGCGCGAGAACACGCGCATCTTGCGCACCGGCTTCAGCGCGACGCGATTGGCCGTCAGATGCGCCACCGCACCGTTCTTGAACTTGATGATCGCCGACGCCATGTCCTCGGCCGGCGTGAAGACCGCGCCACCGAAGGCCTCGACCGAGACGATCTCGCTCTTCACGAGCGCCAGCACGAGATCGAGGTCATGGATCATGAGGTCGAGCACGACGCCGATGTCCGTGCTGCGGAACGTGAACGGCGCCAGCCGGTGCGATTCGATGTAGCGCGCGCTGCGGCCGATTTCGGCGATGCCGCGCAGGGCGGGGTTGAAGCGTTCGACGTGGCCGACCTGGAGGATGCGACCGTGCTCGCGCGCGAGGTCGACGAGCGCCTGGCCGTCTTTGACCGTGCGCGCGATCGGCTTCTCGACCAGCACGTCGACGCCGTGCTCCAGGAACACGCTGGCGACTTCGCGGTGCAACTTGGTCGGCACCACGACGGTCACGGCGTCGACCTTGCCGAGCAGGTCGCGATGGTCGGCGTAGGCCGGCACTTCGTAGGTCGCCGTGGCGAACTGACGCGCCGCTTCGTTCGGATCGGCGACACCGATGAGCTCGCAGTCGAGTCCGCGCAGCAGGCGCGCATGGTGCTTGCCGAGGTGGCCGACCCCCACCACACCGATGCGCACGGGAGCCTTCGCCGCGCTCGTCACGCGTCGACCAGCGTGAACTTCAGCTCGCCTTCGGCGACGAGGCGGCCGGCCACCTTGCAGCGCGCCCGCACGTGCCCGACCTGGGGCTTGGCACGGATCGTCTCGACCTCGATGCGCAGCTGGTCGCCCGGCACGACGGCGCCGCGCAGCTTGACCTTGTCGATGCTCCAGAGCACCGCGAGCTTGCCCGTGTTCTCGAGTTTGCGCAGCAGCAGCACGCCGGCCAGCTGCGCCATCGCTTCGAGCTGGAGCACGCCCGGCATGATCGGCTGCTCGGGCCAGTGGCCCTGGAAGAACGGCTCGTTGATGGTGACGTTCTTGATGCCGACCGCGCGCTGGAACCCCTCCAGCTCGATGACGCGGTCGATGAGCAGGAACGGATAGCGGTGCGGCAACAGGTTGAGGATCTGCCGGATGTCGAGGCCCGAGACGCTCGGTACCTCGCCCTGCTCCTGCTCGCGCTCGCGCTCGGCGACGATGCGCTGCACGAGCGTCATGTTGAGGCCGTGGCCCGACCGCACCGCGATGATGTGCGCATCGAGGTCGACACCGGCGTTGGCGAGGTCGCCGATGAGGTCGAGGATCTTGTGCCGCGCGAGTTCGTCGTCCCAGCGCAGCGGGTTGGGCGGTCCGTCGGGTCCGACCACGAGCGTGTTCTGCGCCGTGGCGCCCTTGCCAAGGCCGGCGGCGCGCAGCGCCTCGACTTCGTGCGCGAACACGAACGTGCGCGCCTGGGCGATGTCGCGTTCGAAACTCTCGGCCGACAGTTCGAAACCGACGATCTGGCGCGCCGGCGGCACGCTGCCGTTCTTGCCCTGGTAGTCGAAGTGGTATTCGATCGTGAGCCGCCCGGAGCCGGGCAGCGCGACGATGCTGGCCTGGCCATCGCGCACGTAGATCGGCTGTTTCACCGCGTAGACCGCGCGCGGCGCCCGCATCTCGACGGTGCCGCTGTCGCGTAGGCCGCGGAAGAACTCCGACGCCGAGCCGTCGAGCCCCGGCACTTCCTCGCCGTCGATCTCGATGATCGCGTTGTCGATGCCGAGCGCGAACAGCGCCGCGAGCAGGTGCTCGCACGTGTAGACCTCGGCGCGGCCGTCCTGGATGCAGGTGCGTCGCTGCCGCGCCTTCATGTTGGCGCCGTGCGCGCGCACGACCGGATGGTCCTCGATGTCGGTGCGCACGAACGAGACCCCGGTGCCGACCTCGGCGGGCCGCACGACGATGCGGATCTCCTTGCCCGAGTGCAGGCCGATGCCGCGGTACTCGACCGGGCTCTTCAGCGTGCGCTGCGGGCGCGTCGCTGGGGGCGGTGGAACGGGGGCGTTGGTGACCACGGTCCCTACTTGTTGCCTCGGTCCTTTGACGGCGGCACCTTGGCGGCGTCCTGCTTCGCTGCCGGCGCTGGCGGCAATGCCGGCGCCGTGTCGTTCTCGAGCGGCACCTGGAGCAACTTGATGACATCGCCCGTCAGGTCGATCTCGTCGGTGGCGAACCACACCTGCCGGTTCTCGAACCGCCGGAGCCGGTCCAGCACTTCCTGGGGCGGCGCCTTGTCGACCGGGGTCAGCGGTGGTCCCGGATTGAACGTGCGCATCACGATCTGCACGCCCCGGTTCTTCGCGACCTTGTTGATGGCGATCTCCATGTCCTCGTAGATCGCGATCTGGTTGCGATAGTCGGCGAGGTGCAGCCGGTCGGTGAGCATGCCAGCCACGAACTTCCGTTGCTGCATGCCGCTCTCGAACTCGAACTCCTTCTGCCGGCGCTCCTCCGAGCCCTCGGCCAGCAGCTTGATGTTCTCGCGCAACTCGTCGAGCTGCTTCGTCGCCTGCTTCACGCGCTCGTCGAAGGCGACCCGCATCTTCTCCAGTTCCTCGTTCTTCTTGATCGCCTTCGGATACTGCTCGAAGGCCTTCGCGAGGTCGACCACGCCGATGATCGGGGTGCCGGGGGCCTTCTTGATCGATGCGTCGACGGCGGGCGCCGAGGTGGCTGGCTTCTCTTGAGCTGGAAGGAGGGAAGCGGCTGCCGCGAGCAGCGCCGGGATCCAGATGCGGTGGGTCGACATGGTGGTCTCGCGGTCGTTCGACCGCAGGTGGTCACGGTAGCAAGTGCCCTGTCGAAAGGCCACTGAGCGGCACCGGCCGCCCACGCAAGTCAGGAACCGGCCAGCCCACGGCATCGAAGTGGGCGGCACCAGCGCACCACGCACCTTCTGGTCCTTGGCCTTGCCCCCGGTTGCACACAGGTCTCCTACAGGAGATCCCTTTGGGCAACCCACACGACACTCTGTTCCGGCGCGTGTTCGGCCGGCTTTCGAATGCGCGCGACCTGCTGACGCTATTCTCGTACATCCTGGAGATCGGCGTCCTGCCCGCGGAGCGGGTGGACACTGTGCTCACCGACATCACCCCACGCAGCGCACACACCATGCTCACGACCGCTCAACAGATTGCACGCAGGGTCAACCGCGAGAACGGACCCAGGTGGATCGCCAGGGGCCAGGCCCGCATCGTCCTGGGCCAGCTCCAGAAGAAGTTCGGCCCGCTCGAGAAGGCGATCGTCGCCCGCATCCGCCGCGCCCGCAGTGAACAACTCGACCGCTGGGCCGAGGCGATCCTGACCGCGACGAAGCTCGACGACGTGTTCGCTGCGGACCCTTCTTCCTAGCACCCGAGGTCATGTGTTCCGCCCACCGCGAGTCCTCCGGCCCGGCCGCCCCACCATCACCGCGCCACCACCCCGACGATCGCCTGCCGCAGATCGGCGAGCAGCACGTCCGCCCCTTCGAGCCCGACCGCGATGCGCATGAGCCCGTCGGCGATGCCCGCCCGCGCCCGCTCCGCCGCCGACAGCGCTGCGTGCGTCGTGAACGCCGGCAGCGTCGCCAACGTTTCAACGCCGCCAAGACTCGCCGCCCGCGCGATGTGACGCAGGCGATCGAACGCGGCGCGCGCGCCCGTCAAACCGCCGTGCAGTTCGACCGCGACCAGACAACCGCCGCCGTTCATCTGCCGCTGCACGAGCGCGCGTTCTGGATGCTGCGGCAGCCCCGGATAGCTCACCGCGATCAGCCGTCCCGCCGCGACATCGACCGCGAGCCCTTGCGCGATCGCCAGCGCCGAGGCCTGCTGCGCTTCGACGCGCAATCGCAGCGTCGGCCACGACCGCAGCAGCAGCCACGCCGGATCGGGCGCGAGGATGCCACCCGACCGCCGCCGGAACGCCTCGACCGGCCCGAGCAGTTCATGCCGGCCCGCGACCACGCCCGCCAGCACATCGCTGTGCCCGCCGAAGAACTTGGTCGCCGAGTGCACGACCAGATCGACCCCGAACCGCAGCGCGTGCTGGATCGGCGGCGGCGCGAACGTGCCATCGAACACCGTGAGCGCCCCCGCCGCGCGCGCCTCGGCCGTGATCGCCGCGATGTCGGCGATGCGCAGCGTCGGGTTGATCGGCGTCTCGAACACGACGACGCGCGTCGGTCGCTGCAGCGCCGTCCGCAACCCCGCGAGATCGAGCGCCGAGAACCGTTCGACGACGACGCCGAAACGCACGAGGTCCTGCAGCGCGAACGACGAGGTGCCGCCGTAGACCTGTTCCGCGACCAGCACGCGATCGCCCGTGCGCAGATGCGCCATGAGCGCCGCACTCATCGCCGCCATGCCGCTCGCGAACGACACCGCCCCGTCGGCCTGCTCGAGCGTAGCGACGAGACTCTCGAACGCGCGCCCATTGCTGTGGCCGAGACGCTGGTAGAACTCTCCGGAGCGCTCGGCGCTGCCCAGCGCGCGCAGCGTCTCGGCATCCGGCTGACCGGCCGTGGTGCTGCGCGACAGCGGCGGCGACAGCGGGCCGAGCGGCGAACTGTGGGGACGGGGCGTGCCGTAGAGCGGTTCGGCCATCCAGGCATCATGGCCGCGCCCGCGCGCGCACGCGAGCCTGTCGCGCCGCGCGTCGACTCTCTACGCTGGCAGGCCATGAACCCGCGGCTCGTCGTTCTCGCTGCCGACATCGACGAGGCACTCACCCGCGCGACGGCGGTCGCGTTCCCGCACGAGATGGTCGGCCTGCTCGCCGGCCATCGCGAGGAACGCACGCTCCACGTCGAACGGTTCGTACGGCTCACCGATGCTGCCTGCGGTGCCGACCACTTCACCGTGCCGCCCGCCGCCTTCGCCGCCGCCGAGGCAGCGATCCGTCGAACCGGCGGCACCTGGCTCGGCTTCGTGCACAGCCATCCGCACGGCACGGCGTCGCTCTCGACCCGCGACCGCAGCGATCTGTGGCGCGGCTGCCTGCAGCTCATCGTCGCCCCCCTTCGTCACGGCTCCCTACAGATCGCCGCCTTCTGGCTCGAGCACGACCGCAAGGACACCCTGCCCCTCACGCGCGCGCTCGCCGCGGCCGCACGATGATCGTCGCCATCGGCATCGATTCGATCGCGATCACGCGCATCGAGAACCTCTGGCAACGCTGCGGCGACCGCTTCCTGCACCGCGTGTTCACGGCGCGCGAGATCGCCTACTGCCGCTCGCGTCACCGGCCGGCCGAGTCGTTCGCCGCTCGCTTCTGTGCCA
This sequence comes from Planctomycetota bacterium, assembly GCA_043740335.1. Lineage (GTDB taxonomy): Bacteria > Planctomycetota > UBA1135 > UBA1135 > UBA2386 > DASVAL01. The sequence continues at coordinate 2,226 of JAYUCN010000395.1, read as the reverse complement.
AGGAAGCAACCATGAAGTGCCTGACGACGGGCTGGGCCGCAGGTCTCGGCTTCCAGCAGATCGAGGTCACGCGCAACGTGGCGGGCGCGGTGCACCTCGCGATCACCGGCCGCGCCGCCGCGCGCGGCGCCGAGCTCGGCATCCGACGCTTCCAAGTGAGCCTGACGCACACCGAGACCGTGGCGACAGCCTTCGTCGTCGCCGAAGCCTGAACCGCACTGGCACGGCGTCCTCGTCGACGCGCCGTTCCCGGAATGGGACGCACTGCCGGACCTCGCTGCAGCGTCGGGGCCACCGTGCCGAACTCGTGAACGGTCCACCATGGGTTCTCGCCGTACCTGCCTGCTCGCTGTCGCCGTCGCCGGACTCGGGGCGGCGTGTGCCGCGAGACCTGCGGCGTCGGCAGAGGCCTGCTACGAGCGCAGCGTCGCGTTGCCAGCGGACCTGGCCACCGCGATCGCCGCGGGCGCCATGCGCCACGCGCTGCCATTCGCCGATCCGCTGCCGCAGGCGGGCGGCTCGCCGGCCAGCGTGCTCGGCGATGGCCAGTTCGAGATCGTCTTCGAACAGGGACCCGGGCACGACTGGGTGCCGTGCGCTTCCCATCGCCTCACGGTGATGTCACCAGCGTCGGACCTTCTGCAGGAGGTGTCGGTGCACAGCGAAGCACTGACAGGGCCTCGTCGCCTGCGCGCCTTCGGGGCACGCGCCGTGGCCCGCCTCCATCTGCGCATCGCACCCGGTGGCGGCGGCAGTCGCGTCGTCGGCACGTTGCCGGCGCTGCACGCTGACGAACTGCGTTCGGCACTCGACCGCGCCTTCGCACTCGCCGTGGACCCGACCGTGCCCGTGCTCGGCGCCAGCGAGAGCAACCTCGCCGCCCTCGTCTGCCATCGCCTGCTCGTGGCGGCGAAGAAGGCCCTCGCCGCTGGCCGCCCAGGCGACGCGCAGCCCCTGTTGCAGCGCATCGAGCGCCTGGGCTTCGCTTCGGCGCCCGTACACGCGCACCTCGGCGAACTCGCAGCCGCTGCCGGCGACCATGTGGGAGCGCGCGAGCACCTCTGGCATGCCATGCTCCTCACCGAGGACCAGACCGTGCGGTCCCGTCTGGCGCAGCGTCTGCATGCGGTCACGACGCAGGCGGGCAGCCTGAAAGCACTGCGGGTCGCAGCCCGCGACCGGCTCGCCGACAAAGACCTGGCGGCGGCCGAGTCGCTCCTGCACACCGCCCGTCGGCAACAGGCGGATCCTGCCCTCGACTATCGGCTCGCGAGCCAGTTGCACCAGCGGCAGGAAGATGCCATGGGCGCCCTCGCCTGTGCGCTGCTCGCGCGCGAATACGAACCCGCGGCGTCGCCGTTCACGCAGCTCGCGGACCTGCTGCTGCCGACGGGCCTGGCTGCACTCACGCGCCAGTTGACGCGCGGCGTGCAACCCGAGCTCGCCATGTCGGTCGTGCAACCACGGCGACTGCTGCCCGCTGCCGCCCCCGTGCGCTGACCTGCGAGCGCGTTGCTCACGGTGGTCAGAGCCCGCCCTGCGCGCGCACGACCACGCGCGCGACGGCGATCTCCTGCTGCGGGTAGAGCGCGAACGAGGGCGGCCGCTGCGGATCGAGGTCGTGCCCTTCCCCCGCGATCAACTCGGCGTTCTCGAACAGCACCTTGACGTTCGCGCGCCGCCGCGACGGCGTCGCCAGCAGATCGATCGTCAAGCGATTCACAGCCCCGGGGGTGGCCAGGGTCCGCGCCGGATTGGCGAGCAGCGCGCGCTGGAACGCCCGCTGCGCGTGCTCTTCGCGGCTCGGGTCGCCGTCGACGAGGGCGGCGTGCACGGCGTTGTCGGCGGTGACCACGAGCACGATGGCCACACCGCGGAACTGGAACACCCAGAGGCGACGACCGACGAGTGCGGGCGGCAGGATGAAGTCCACCTCGAGCCGCGTGCGGGTGGCACCCGGTTCGATGCCAGCACTGCACTCCAGCGTCTGCGACGGCAGATCGCTCCACGGCCGATCGCCGCCGACGAACTCCAGCACGCCGTCATGTAGCTGCCAGCCATCCTTCGCATCACGATGCAACACGGCGGCGGACATCGTGACTTCGGCGACGAGCTCTTCCCCCGCGATCGACACCGCGATCTCGGCCTGCCGCGGCGCGCCCGTGCGCAGTTCGGCATCGAGGTCGCGGCGGCGGCCCGCCAACAGCGACCAGGTCTCGGCGCTGC
>JAYUCN010000394.1:0-4765 GCA_043740335.1 Planctomycetota bacterium | reverse complement strand
CCGTGCGGGTTGAGGATCGTCACGAGGCGCCCTGCGGGCTGCGGGTCGGGCAGCCACAGCCAACCCGTGGCGCGGTGGCCTGGGAAGCCCACCCAGCTGAGGCGCTGGAGTCGCACGCCGTCGCGAACGATCTCCCCGTGCACCTGCACGTCGAGCGGCACGTTGGCCGGCGGCGGCGACAAGCCGAGTGCATCGGCGACATGGGCACGCACGGAGAGCCGGCGTCTGGGCCAATCGGCGGCGGCCTGCTCAGCAAGGCTCGGCGTCACCTTCGGCAGCACGCGCTCGCGCAGCTCACGCAGCTCTGCCTGCCGTGCCGCGATCGGCAGCACGGGGGCCATCGCGAGGATCGCCTCGCGATGCATGGTGACGTGCAGTACTTCCACGGCGTCGAGGTCCCCCGCGAAGGGCTGGTCGGCGCCGATGTTGTTGCCGAGGCGGAGTTGCGCCGTCGGCGCTTCGCCGCTGCCCAGTTCGGCGCTTCCCTGCGGCACGCCATCGACGAACAGGACCGCGAGGTTGGTGCCCGGATCGTAGGGCACTTCGATCGAGTGCCAGGCGCCGTCGTCGACGCGCACGAGCGACTGCGCGCGCACGGACGCCCACGACCACGCTTCGAACGAGATGCGTCCCGGTGATCGACCCAGCACGAGCGACAAACCGACGGCGTCGCCGTCGCGCGCCATCAGCGGCGTGCAGAAGTCACTGGCCGTGGTGCGCAGGCTGCACCGCAGCGTGAACGGCTCGGTGGACGAGACCGGGCACGGCCCGACCTCGATGCAGGCGGTCTTGCCGTCGAAGTGCGCGGCGCCGCCTTGCCAACCGTCGGCGATGGGCACTGCTCCGCGCCAGCGCGCGTCGGTTGCATCGAGCGGGGCGCGCACGAGTGCTGGCGGGGTGGACGGTTCGTGCGGGGCGGGAGCGGCACAGCCGAGCAGCGTGCACGCGAGGAGCAGGGTTGGCCGCATGCGGCGAAGGATAGCGAAGGGCTGCGGTTGACGCGCCTCGCACCCGGGTCCGAGCCGACGTGCAGTTGCATCCGCCAGGTCGCGGTTAGCACCTCTGCGCTGCCCTTGTACCGCCCATTGCGCATGTCGCCGCGGACGGCGAGGCCGACAATGCCGGGTACTTCGGACACGTCGTCCGAGGCGCAGAAGACCTACCAAGGAGAATGACGATGCGTCTCACCAACCTTCTCGTTCCCACCATCTTCTCGCTGGCGAGCCTCGTGCCCGCCCAGAAAGAGATCGTACGTGGGGAAGTTCGAACCGACTTCACCTCCACTGCAGGGAGCCAGTTCTTCCTTCACTGCACGGGCTTCCCGATCGTCTCCTCGACCGTTGCCCTCGATGCCCTGGTTGACAAGCCGATGCTGATGACGGTGGTCAACATCGGCAGCCCCAGGTATCCGGTCCTGGACGTGCGGACGGCCGTGCCGACGATCCAGGTGTTCGAGCTGAGCAAGCTGCGGACCGGGCAGATGGCCACAGGACAGGTAAGCGCCAGCAGCGGGTCCTTCGCCCTCGTGTACCTCGAGACGCCGGCCGCTGCAGGTTGGACGCCTATCGCCGGGATCGGCGTGTGGCTGCTCGGCATGGCTCCCCCCGGCATGGCGAGTGGTTTCGTGGGCGGCAATGGTCAGTTCCAGTTCCAGTTCAAGGTGCCCATGCTGGACGCCTTGGTCGGGACCACCATCATGGGCCAGGCGCTGGTCGTGCAGGGAGACATGTTCTTCGACACCATGTTCTTCAGCAATCCTGACTGTCGGACGGTCGTTGGCGCCTGAGCAACGGTCTGATGGGAGTTCGCTTGCGCCCCGCACCAGCGTGAGGCGGACCGTCACTTCACGACGGCCGCCCTGGCCGCGACGAGTTGGAACGGCAGGGCCTCGTCACCGGTGAGCCCGAGGTGCGTGTTGATCGCCCACAGGTGATGGTCGAGGCCGATCTCGCGGTTGGGCACGAAGCCGGGCACGGAGATGACCTGGACCAGCGCGCCGCCGAGTCCGCGGTGCATCGTGCCGCGCGGCAGGTAGACGAGGTCGCCCACGTGCAGCGCGCGCACCTGCACGAGCACGCCCGCATCCTCGCGGCGGACCTGCTCGCTCTCGATTGCCGGCACCTGCTCCGAAGTCACGAGTCGAGCGCCCGGCGGTGCCATCTGCACGAGGTAGAACTCGTCGAAGCCGCCCTGCTCGGGGTGGTAGTGCGAGAAGGAGTCGGTGATGCGCACGCGGTGGGCGTTGAGTTCGCGCAGCACGTAGGGTCCGTTCGCGGGCAGCCACGTCAGCAGGATGCGCCGATAGGCGCCCGTCTCCTCCGCGCAGCCGCCCGGCGTGTCGGTGATGCGCGGATCCCAGTCCGGCCGGATCAGTGCGGGCAGCTCGGCGGGGATCGCGGTCGGCAGCGTGAAGGCGAGCAGGTCGATCGCGTCGCCGGTGTCGAGCACCCAGCGTTCGCCCGCGCGCAGCAGCAACACGTCGCCGACGGTCGGTGCTTCCTTCCGGTTCGCTGGCCCCTGCACGAAGACTACGCGATGCGTCGCGGTCGCCGCGAGCACCCGGCACCGTGGATGCCACTCGAGGTCGTAGCCGGGGTTGCTGCCGCGAAAGGCCGTGCGCAGGGCCTCGAACCCGGTGCCAGCACTGCTCTCCAGATGTGCGACACGGATCGCTTCGGCCCTGGGCGGCGTCGCGGTACAGGCGGCGAAGACGAGCAGAAGGGTGGCGAAGGAGGGCAGGTTCGCTGACATGACGGCGAGGACCGTGGCCCGCAGGCTATGCAGGTCCACGGCAGGTTCGTACTCTACCGGCTCCTCGTCCTCCCTCCTCTCGCAACAACCCGCGACCATCATGGCAAACCTCACGCGACGTGGCTTCCTCCAGGGCACCGGCTCGACCGTCTTCGCGCTGGCCGCGACGCCGTCGCTGGCTTCTGCCCGCCAGTGGCGTCCGTGCAACGAAGTGCGCATCGCCTGCGTCGGCCTGCACGGCCGCGGCGGCGACCACATCGAAGGCCTGCGTCGGCTCGCCGGTGTTCGCATCGCAGCACTCGTCGACGTCGACCGCGAAGTCCTCGACCAGCACGCGAAGAAGTTCGCGGATCGCGGCGAGAAGGTGGAGACCTTCACGGAACTGCGCCGCGTTCTCGATCGCAACGACATCGACGCGATTTCCATCGCGACGCCGAACCACTGGCACGCTCTGCAAGCGATCTGGGCCTGTCAGGCCGGCAAGGACGTCTACGTCGAGAAGCCGGTCTCGCACAACATCTGGGAGGGCAGCCAGATCGTCGCCGCCGCGCGCAAATACGGACGCATCGTGCAGGCCGGGACGCAATCGCGATCGAGCCACGGCATCGCCGACGGGATCGCGTGGATCGCTGCCGGCAATCTCGGCAAGGTGCGCCTCGCGCGCGGGCTCTGCTACAAGCCGCGCCAGAGCATCGGCAAGGTCGCGGGTCCGCAGGCAGTGCCTGCGCACATCGACTTCGAGCTGTGGACGGGCCCGGCGCCGAAGAAGCCGCTTCTGCGCAAGAGCCTGCACTATGACTGGCACTGGGTCTTCGACACCGGCAACGGCGACGTCGGCAACCAGGGCATCCACCAGATGGACATCGCGCGCTGGGCGCTCGGCGAGAGTGGGTTGCCGCGCCGGACCCTGAGCATCGGTGGTCGGCTCGGCTACGACGACGACGGCGACACGCCCAATTCGCAGATCGTCTATCACGAGTACGAGAAGGCGCCGCTGCTGTTCGAAGTGCGCGGTCTGCCGCGCGACAAGGAAGCGCAAAAGGACTGGGGCAAGGGCATGGATGCGTTCCTCGACACGCGCATCGGGGTCGTCGTGCATTGCGAAGGCGGCACACTGCGCATTCCCGACTACACGCGCGCCGTTGCCTGCGACGACAAGGGCAAGGAGATGCGGCGGTTCGAGGGTGCTACCGACCACTACGCGAACTTCGTCGACGCCGTGCGCAGCCGCAAGGTGGGGGACCTGCATGCCGACATCCGCGAGGGACACGTGTCGAGTGCGTTGTGTCACATGGGCAATGTGTCGCACCGGCTCGGGGTGGAGTGCGGCAAGAAGGAGATCGAGGCGGCGGTGGCGAAGCACGCCGATGCGGCGGAGGCCTGTGCGCGCCTCACCGCACATCTCGAGGCCAATGGCGTCGACCTCGACAAGTCGAAGCTGCGGCTCGGGCAATGGCTCACGATGGATGCGGCGACGGAACGCTTCCGCGACGACGCGGCCGCGAACCGTCTCGCCACGCGCGAGTACCGCGCGGGATTCGTGGTGCCGGTCGAGGTCTGAGGACATGCGCGACCGGCTCGTCGCCTGCGCGGCAGGATTGCTCCTTGGCGCGTGCGCCGCGACCGAGCCACACGATGCGCTCGCCGCAGCTCCCTGGCCCGTCGTCTACGCCGAGGACTTCGCGACGGCGGATCGTCTCACCGGATTCGCCTTCAGCGACCCGACGCAGTGGCGGTGGTCGGGCGCGGATGGTCGCACGTCGCTCGAGCTGTTCGGTGTCAGCAACTACGAGCCACCGTGCCGTTCGCCGACGAGCATCGCGCTCGTGCCGGACCTCGAGGTGGCGGACTTCGATCTCGAAGCGGACCTGCTGCAGACCGGCAGAGACTACGGCCATCGCGACCTGTGCCTCTTCTTCGGCTGGCAGTCACCAAGGCGCTTCTACTACGTGCATCTGGCGACGACCCCGGACGGCAACGCGCACAACATCTTCCGCGTCGCCGACGCGCCACG
>JAYUCN010000393.1:0-4766 GCA_043740335.1 Planctomycetota bacterium | reverse complement strand
CTACGTGCCGCAGCGGCGGAACATGATGTACGAGCCGGTCGAGACGCCGGCGACCGACAGGTTCGGCAACCCGGCGGGGCAGAAGAAGGCCGTGGTGTCGAAGGTCGAAGTGTAGAAACGCTACTCGCGCAAAGGCCAGCGCAGCGCCGGCAGCCCATCGAGGCTGCGCACGTTCTTCTCGCGTTGGTAGTCGAGCACGCCCTGCTCGCCCTTCTTCTCGCACCACGCCGTCATCTGGTCGCGTTCGCCTTCGTGGCGGTAAAGCGGCACGCCGAAGCCGCACGACAGCGCAACGCGCGTGAGCGCCACCCGGATGATCGAACGCACTGCAGCACGTGGCCGCGACTCGAAGTGCAAGAGCAGCGTCGCGAACTCCGCATCGCCCGGTTCGACCACGCTGCCGCGTCCGTGCAGGCGAAGGATCATCGGCGGGCCTTCGAACGCGCAGAACATCACGCAGATTCGGCCGTTGTCGCGCACGTGCGCGATCGTCTCGACGCCGCTGCCGACGAGGTCGAGGTACGCGACGCTGGCCGGATCGAGCACGCGGAACGAGTCGAGGCCCTTCGGCGAGCAGTTGACGAGGCCGTCAACGCCGTTCGGTGCGGTGGCGACGAAGAACATTCTCTGTGCGGCGAGGAACGCTCGCAGACCGTCGTCGAGGACTTTCGAGACCTTGCCCATGCGCACACTGTCGCACGCGACGCAACGGGCAGGAAGCACGAGTCCGCGGGAAGGCCGAGGCAGGCTCGCGTACAAGCCCATGGTCAGTTCGGTGGCGCTGTGGAATCGGCGACGAATCACCTGCGCCGCCGCCTTCTTCACGAGGGCCGACATCTTCGGATGCCTCTGCTTGTCGTCGTCACCCTTGACGAAGACGGACCGCGGCTTTCCCCCGCGCGGTCGCGCGATCTGGTTCTGCACGAGTTCGTGCAGCACGCGCGGGCGGTGGAGCTTGCGAGCGTCGCGGACGGTCTTCATCGGGAGGACTCGGGACTTCAGCCGTACGCATCGTGCAAGCCGGTCGAGGCCAAGCAAAGGGAACTTGGCCAGCTGGCACAACCAGCCATCTCAGCCGCGCTGGCTCAGGGGCCAGCCGCACGCACCATCGCCGCGAGCTCCTGCACGGTGTTCCAGTTGCGCAGAGTGACCGTCGACCCGACCAGGCGATCGAGCACGGCCGGCGTTACCTTGGAACGCGCCACGCCCTCGGCGAAGTCGATCCAGCAGGCGTCGCCGCGGATCTCGATGCGTTCGCCGTTCTTGCAGTACGCCTCGATCGCCTGCGCGGCACCGCTCTTCGGCGCCTGCTTGGACACCCCGAGGTGCAGCAGGTTCGGGCGTTCGGTCGCGGCCGATGCGAATGGACTGCGCGCAGCGCACTCGAGCCATTCGGCCCCCGTGCGCACGACCACGGGCACCGGAAACCCGAAGTGCTGCTCGATCGCCTGCTCGAGCCTCTGCTCGAGTGCGGCCGCCTTGCCCGCGGCACAGAACACGACGTTGCCACTCTGGATGTAGGTCGCGACCTGCTGCCAGCCGAGACCCACCGCCAGCTCACGCAGCTCGGCCATGGGCACCCTCTTGTTGCCACCGACGTTGATGCCGCGCAGCAGCGCCACCAGCACGGCACCCTTCTTCACGGCGACCCTGCCAGCCGCGCCAATCGCTTCTCGTGTCCGACCACGAACCATCGTTTGCCCCGCGCTGTGACCTCGTGCCCTTCCGCTTCGAGCCGTGAACGGATCACGGCAATGCCGCCCGGGTACTTGGGGTTCAGTTCGCCACCGACCCTGAGCGTGCGCCAGTACGGCGTCACGCGCTTCTTCCCCGCCTGCTCCTCTTCGTCCGCGGCGCGCGCAGCGATCAGCGCGAAGATGCCCGTCGTGATCGGGCACGCGATGGTCGCGCGATGCTTCTTCGCGAGTACGGCCCGGATGTCGTTCACCGTCGTGAGCTTGCCGCGCGGCACGCCGCGCATGACGGCATCGACTTCGATCGGGGCCGGGATCACGAAGGTACCGCTTCCCCAGATGGTCTTCATCCTGCCGGTGATCTTCTCGACCCTCGGCAGATCCTTGCTGTCGCGGAGCTTCTCGCAGAAAGAGAGTTTCGATTTCGCCATGTGGTTCTCGCGGCGTCAGTCTACCGCCTCACGCGCCCTTGTAGGCAAGCACGGGCCGCAGTGTGCGCACGACACGCACGAGATCGCGCTGGGCGCGCATCACGGCCCCGATGTCCTTGTAGGCGCCGGGCGCTTCGTCGCGCAGCCGCGGCGCGAGCTCGCGTTCGAAGAACACCGACCGCAGTTCGCGTTCGAGGTCACGCACCGAGATCGTGCGCGCCGCCTCGCCGCGCGCGAGCTTGCGGCCTGCCCCATGCGAACTCGAACGGAGCGCGTCCGTACGACCGCGCCCCTCGACATGGAACGAACGGCTGCCCATGGAACCCGGGATGATGCCGGGCTCGCCTTCGTCGGCCGGACTCGCGCCCTTGCGATGCACCCAGAGTTCGCGGCCCGCGTGCGTCTCGCGCCGCACGAAGTTGTGCGTGACGTCGAACCATGTTGGCCACGCGAGCTCGACGCCGAGCGCCTCGCGCAATCCCACCGCCGCCCCTTCGGCGATCGCCCGACGATTCCGCTGCGCGAACCCGAGCGCCTCCTTCACGTCGTGCAGGTACTCCTTGCCCGACCCCGCGGCGGCGAGCGCCACGAATCCCTTGCCGACCGGTTCGCCGCGCGCGAGGTGGTGGGACTGGATCGCCGGCCCGACCGCGCGTGAGCCGCTGTGGACCATGAGCCACAGTTGGTCGTGTTCATCGGCCTGCACTTCGAGGAAGTGGTTGCCTCGGCCCAGCGTGCCGAACTCGATGCGCGCATCGCGCAGCACGCGACGCTGGAGCTGTGGATCCGAGAGCACTCCGAGCGGCGCGTCCTGCGGTCGCGGCTGTCGCACCGCCGGCACGCGCTGACGCAGAGCGGCGAACAACCGTTCCGCGGCCGCCTCGTCCGCGATCACATCGCTGCCGGCCGCGATGCGAACGGCCGCCATGCCGCAACCGATGTCGCCGCCGACTGCCTGCGGGTAGAGCCATTCGTCGGTGCCGACGACGGTGCCGACGCAGACGTGCTCGGCAAGATGCACGTCGGGCATCACCGCGACGTGCACGACGCCGCGGGCCGCGGCGAGGCGATCGAGCGCCTGCGCCACGGCCTTCGGCAGTGGTTCCGCGAGCCAGCGATGCACGACGGTCATCGTGCACCTCCGGCCGGTTCGATCGTGAACGAGAGCTGCGGCACCCGGCGACGGGTGACGGCTTCGCCCACGGCGGCGCGCAGGAACCCGCGCGCCTGGTCGAGTGCGGCCAGCGTCACCACGACGCCATGACCGCACGGGTCCTGCACGACGACGAGCACGTGCCGGTCGTCGGGCATCGGCTCGACCCGGTCGAGCACGAGGTCCAGCAGGATGGGATCAGTGGTCTCGCCCAAGGCGAACGACAACGCGTCGTGCACCTGGGCGCAGAGTTGGAGGGTCTTTGCGGACGGTCGCCCGCCGCGACCGTTTGGGAACGGATTCATCTGCAGGTTTCGCAGCGCGCCGATCGGCGCGCATTAGGAGGTCCGGGAAGCAGGTCGAGACGCTTCGAACCCGGCCGCCGCGTGGTTTCAGCCGCGCGAGGACCGGAGAGCGGACACAGCGATGCAGATGGGTCGCATGGTAGGCCTCCGTGAAGAGACGGGCACGGTAGCAACTGTCGCGTGCGGCACAAGGGGGCGAGCGAACCTCAGGTCCGCCGCACGACCAGCACCGTGAGATCGTCCGAGACCGGAGCCCCGCGCCGGAACTCGTCGACACTGCTGCGCACGCTCGCCACCAGCTTCGCCGCCGGTGAGCCGTGCAGACCGACCAGCAGTCGTTCGAGCCGCGCCTCACCGAACAGTTCCCGCCCGGGTCCCTCGCATTCGATGATGCCGTCGGTGTAGAGCACGACCGCGTCGCCCGGTCGCATGCGGATCTCGCCGGCTTCGTACTTCGTGTCCTCGTCGAGCCCGAGCGCCATGCCGGCCAGGCCCGGGCTCGTGACCGCACCCGCGTGCACGTGCATGGGCGGGCAATGCCCGGCGTTGACGAAGCGCAGCCGGCCGTCCGCCTCCAGCACGGCGACGAGCATCGTGATGAAGCGACCGACGGGCGCCAGACTGCAGTGCACGCGATTGACGCGCGCGACGATCTCGCCGAGCGGACGATCCTGCGCGATCTCCGCGGCGAGCGCACCCTGCAGCGCCGCGGCCAGCAACGACGCCGCGATGCCCTTGCCACACACGTCGGCGACGACGAGCGCCTGCCGGCCGTTGCCGAGGTCGAACTGGTCGACGTAGTCGCCGCCGAGTTCATTGCACGGCAGGCACACACCGGCGACTTCGAACGTGCGCGTCGACTCGAACTCATCCGGCATGAGGGCCGCCTGCACTTCGCGCGCCGTCTTGACCTCCTGGTCCATGCGGCGCTTGTCCTCGGCCTCGCGCAGCAGCCGCGCGTTCTCGATCACGGACGAAGCGTCCTGCGCGAGCCGTTCCAGGATGTCCATGTCGAAGCCGTCGAAGCCACCGCGGCGGCGGCGGCTGTCGAGGTAGAGCACGCCGAAGACGCTGTTGCCCGCCTGCCCGTCGGTGGCACCGGGGCGCACTATCGGCAGCGTGACCGCGGACCGCAGCTCCAACGACATGATGCTCGCCTGCTGTGCCAAGTCGACGTCGTCGG
>JAYUCN010000392.1:0-4766 GCA_043740335.1 Planctomycetota bacterium | reverse complement strand
CCGGCGACTTCGCCCTTCATCAGGCCGAAGCCATAGCCCGTGTCACGACCGTTCGGCAGTACCAGCGGCGTCGTCATCGATGCGAACGACGCCGCCGTCACGAACTTCCCACCCGCGAGCGCCATCGACCAGCGCACGAGGTCCTCGCCGGTCGACAGCAACGCACCCGCCGCGCCGGGTTGGCTCATGCCGAGTGGGCCGTCGTTGCAGCGCACGCCGCCGCGCATCGTGTAGCCCTGCGCGCGGTTCTCGATGACGTCGCCGTTGCTGTCGTAGCGCGTGCGCTCCAACCCGACCGGTGCCGCAAGCTCCTCCTTCACGATCTGTGCGTAGGGCTTGCCGTGCACCTTCTCGAGCACCATGCCGAGCAGGTAGTAGCCCGTATTGTTGTAGCGCCAGTCCGTGCCCGGCTCGAAGTCGAACGGCTTGCCGGCCACGAACGCGAGCAGGTCCTGATGACTCAGTTCGAGCGCATTGACCTTCTGCCACGCCTCGCCCACGTCGGTGTAGCTCGGGATGCCGCTGCTGTGGTTGAGCAGCAGGTGGATCGTGACCTTCTTGCCCTGCAGCGGGAAGTCCGGCACGAAGGCCTCGAGGCCGTCATCGAGCGACAGCTTCTTCTGTTCGACGAGGCGCATCACCAACGCCGCGGTGAACTGCTTGGTGATCGAGCCGATGCGGAACATCGTTGCGCTGGTCGCGGGCACCTTGAACTCGCACTCGGCGAGGCCGTAGCCCTTGCTCAGCAACACCTGCCCGCGCTGCGCGATGCCGACCGAGAAACCGACCGCGTCGGGTTTGGCGAGCTGCTCGGCGACGAGCGCATCGACCTTGGCGAGCCAGGCCGGGGCCTGCGCGGCAAGTTGGAGCGCGAACAGCGAACACGCGGCGAACCGCACGAGCGACGGAGGGAGTTTCACGAGGCGTCGGATCCTACGCGGTGCGCGCGGTCACTTGGCATCGAGACGCTGCACCTGCTCGAGCAGGCGCTGCGCCGGCGGCCGGTCGGCGACGTTCTTCACGCTCTCCGCCACATAGGCGAAGCGCACGACGCCGGTGGCGTCCAGCAGCAGCGACGACGGACGCGCGAGGTTGCCCTCGATGCCTAGCGCCTTCGCGAGCGCGAGATCGGGATCGTAGACGAGGTGGTAGGGTGGCGGGCTGTCGCCGAACTCGCGCGCGCAGGCGGCACGGAACGCGTCGAAACGACTCTTCGTGCCGGGGAAGAGCACGACGAGTTCGCAGCCGAGCTCGGCCAGTCGCTCTGTCACCGGTGCGAGTTCGGCGGTCTGGGCAAAGCAGTAGACGCAGACCTGCGCCGTGAACCCGCGCAGCACGACGAGCAGGACCTTGCGTCCGCGCAGCGTGTCGAGGTCGAGTTCGCCACCGGCGACGGTGCGGAAGCGCGTCACGGGCAGTCGATGGCCGAGCAGCGCGCGGCCGCGGCTGGTGTCGCCGGTGCCGAGGCCCCGGCCCTCCTCCGCGGAACCGCCGTAGTCGATGCCGAGATCCGAACGCGGCAGGAAGCCGTCGCGGTAGTAGCGGCGATAGGTCTGCAGCTCGTTGCGTTCGAGCACGGTGAACTGGCCCGGATCGGTCGGGGCTTCGAGCCGTTCGGTGGGTTCGTGAAGGGGCGCGGTCGCCGGCGCTGCCGCAGCGACTGGCAACGGGTCTCTGGGGATCGGTGCTTGCACTTCGGCGAGCCACTGCTCGACGGCCAGCAGCGGGTCTGTCTGCTGCGCGATCGACGCTTCCGACCACGTGCCGTTCCACGGTGGGCAGGGACGCCCGCCCATTGCCTCGAGGTGGTTGCCGGCCGGGTCGCCGATCGACCAGGTTCCGTGCAGCCGGCCGTCGCTCACCAGACCACTCGCCAGCAGGCTGCCGTCGCTCGCGAACGCCTCCCACTCGCCATGGGGACGACCGCCAGTCATCGTGCCGATGCAGCGCATGGCGCCGCCGCGGTGGCGCGTCAGCCAGAGTCCCTCGGCGACCCCATCACTCAGAAGACCTTCGCGCCGCGTGCTGCCGTCATCCCACACTTCGTGGAGCCAACGCACACCCGCGGGAGTGGGGTATTCGACGTTGGTCGGAGTCTGGTCGGGAGACGGCTCGGACCAGCGACCAATCGGCTGGTCGGCGCAGTAGACGCCGGCGGCGCGCGGTCGACCGTCGCGGTCGAAGGCGCACCAACCGAGCACGCGCTTGCCGTCGAGGAAGCAGCCTCGCTGCTGCAGTTGCCCATTGTCGTGGAAGAACGACCACTGGCCATGTTCGCGGCCGTCGCGGTACTCGCCTTGACACGACACCTGACCATTGCTGTACCAGAACTTCCAGGCCCCGACCTGGCGGTCGTTCGCATAGCGGCCGGCCATGCGCTGCTTGCCATCGGCGTACCAGTGTTGCCAGAGGCCGTCGCGGCCGTCGTTTCGGAACGAACCCGCCGACTCGGGCTGGCCATTGGCGTGAAAGAACTGCCACGCGCCATCCTGTTTGCCGGCGCGCAGGACGCCGCGCGCGGCGACGCTGCCGTCCTCTCGCTTCACAAAGGCGTTGCTCGTCGTGCTGCAGGCCAGGGGCAGGATGCCCATGAACAGCAACGAGGTTGCTGCAGCAGCAAGGCACCTTGTCCGGATCGTTTGCTTGTTGCTGCTGCACTCGTCCATGGCACGTCCGGCGTCGGTCCGTTGGTCAGATCGCGCCGGTCGGTGGCGCGGAGCGGATCATTGTGCCGTCATGGTCAGGAAACCGCCGCGTGCTGCTTCGATTCTCGGTCAGGCCATCTCAGTCGTCGCGTGCGTGCCCAGTGAGTTCGGCGAAGAGCGATTCGGGCAGTCGTTGGCGCAGCTCTTCGAGCGCGCGGCGATGGCGCGCCGCGATGGTGTCCGCCGGTACGCCGACCAGGGCGGCGATGTCTTGATCGCTGCGCTGTTCCATGAGCCGCAACACCAGCACGTCGCGATGGTCGGGCGCGAGGTGGCGGAGGCACGCATCGACCGCGGCGGTCCGTTCTTGTTGGAGGATGCGCGTCACGACGGAACGCGTCTGCGTGGCGACACGATCGAGTGTGTCGGCGCCACTGTCGTCGACGACGTGGTCCCGGGAACGGCTCGCCAGGCGCGCGCGGCGCCGCAGGAAGTTGTTGCAGGTGCCGAGCACCGTCGTGCCGAGAAAGCGCACGAGCGCCGGAGCGTGGCGGCCATCGCGCGGCAGGACATGGGGCAGTTGTTGCAGGGTGATGACCCAGACGTCGGCGGCGAGATCTTCGATGTCCTGTGCGGCGCCGTGACCACGCAGGCGCAAGCGGACCTGGGCCTCGACGAGACCGCGCAGGTGAGTGATCAGCCAGCCCATGCTGGCCTGATCCCCGGCGATCGCGCGCGCCACGTGGATCGAAGTGTCGTCCGTCACGGTCGGCGCAGTTCTACCCGCGCGCCGTGCTCGCGGCACTGCCGGTTGCCGCGAGGCGCGTCAACGGCCGCGCAGTTCGAAGTCGACGAAGCAGGTGCGACCACTCTCTACGAACAGGACGAGCACCGTGGGAGCGATGACGGTGCTGGGCGACGTAGTGGTCTTCACCCCTGTCTCCGTCGTGTCGTTGCCGAGTCGGCACGAGAGCCCGTTCGCTCCCCATCGCAGCAGGAACGGCAGTGGCTTGGTCTTCGACCACACCCCCTCGGCAGTGGCAAGGGTTGCGCTGTCTCGCCATTCGTCCGCTTTGGTCGTCCGTTCGAGGCGCCGCAACACGGCAACGTAGCCTGCCCCGGCAGGGCGCAGATCGAGCTGCACCGCCGAGCCGTCGGCGGACTCGAGTCGTACGCCGGTGTTCGCGCTCGGTTGATCACGGTTGTTGTCGAAGCGACCGTGTGGTTCGAGTTTGCCCTGCAGCACGAACATCGCGAACGGCACGTCGCGGCGGGCAGTGGCCATGCCCTTCCTGAGGTTCAGGTTCGGGGCTTCGGTGGCGTCGTCCCGTCCTGCTTCGCCCGTGCAGGTCCAACCCTCGAACGGGTTGTCGCCCGCGGCGAACAGCGGGACCTGAGCTTCCGGCTGCGCTGCGGTGTCGGATGTCGCGACCGCGGGTGCATTCGCCGGGGCTTCGACGTGGGCATCGCCTTCGGCGACCTGCGTTGATCGCCACCAGATGCCGGCCACGGCACCGCACAAGAGGAGCAGCAGTGCGGCCATCTCCGGCCATCGTCGTCTTGGTGGAGCGGCAGGAACGACGGGAGTCGCCACGGGCTCCACGAGCAGCGCATCGAACTCGGCGATCAGCAGTTCGTAGGTGGCCGGTCGGTCGACGGGGAATTTCGCGAGCATCCGCATCACGAGCGAAGCCACCGCTGCGGGCAGGTCCGCGACGGCGTGGCGCGGATCGGGACCGAGGGTCCCGTCCTTCATCTTCATGAGCTCCGTCATCCGGAGGGTACCGAACGCGGGCTTGCCGCAGAGCGCATGGAAGAGCACACAGCCGAGCCCGTAGATGTCGGCGCGGTGATCGACGAGGTCGGGTGCATCGAACTGCTCGGGCGCCATCGTCGACGGCGTGCCGATCACCGCCCCGGCCGGGGTGGCCATCGACTGGCGCATGTCGAGCCGCAGCGGTCGCGCCAGACCGAGGTCGACGAGCTTGGCGCGAAACGCGAACGCGCCCGCGGCCGCGTCGGGCAACGGTTGCAGCAGCACGTTCTCCGGCTTGACGTCGCGGTGCACGATGCCGGTCGCGTGGGCATGCGCGAGCGCGCTGGCGAGATCGCGTGCGAGGG
>JAYUCN010000391.1:0-4769 GCA_043740335.1 Planctomycetota bacterium | reverse complement strand
CCGTCGTCGCAGCATCAGGCGCAGGAACCGCAACGCGAATGTCTGCGCCTCCTCCCGCTGTCACGGCAACGGGCGGCGGCGACACCGCTGCCGACGCTACCGACACCACCTTCGCGCCGTCATCCACGTGCGCTGGCGGCACCTGATCGCCACGCCACCATGTCCACGCGCCCAACACCGTGAGAACCGCCGCGACCGCGAGCAGCACCTTCTTCATCAGAAAGACTCCTGCGAACGTCGCCATTCCCAAGCTGGTCACTCCCTCGGCTCCCGCACGCAAGAGCACCGCAGCGCGCACCGCCGAGAGCCCCACCGGTGCCGGCACACACCCCGCCGCGAGCCCCACGATCCCGGCCGGCAACACCCTTCGCAGCAGATCGAGGCCACGCGCGAGCTGCGTGCGCACCGTGGCGTCGGGCCGCGCGAGCGCTTCCGCGACATCCTTCGGCGCCAGCTCGTGCACGAGGTGCAGCAGCAGCACCTGGCGATAGGGCTCGGGCAACGACCGCACCGCCGCCGCCACCGTGTCCGACACTTCGCGCGCTGCGACCTCGGCGACTGGATCGACGACCACGTCCGCGGCGCCGCTCCCCTTCGTCGCACGCTGTCGCGCCTGCCGCCGCACGTGCAGCGCACGGTTGGTCAGGATGCCACACAACCACGGCAGCACGGCCCGCTCGCGCGCGAAGCTCTTGCTCTGTTCGATCGCGACGAGGAACGTCTGCTGCACGAGATCTTCAGCAGCGTGCCGATCACCGAGCAGGTGGTAGCCGAGCCGGAACAGCTCCACCGCACTGCCGTCGAACACGCGCGCCAACGCACGGGGGTCCCCGGTGCGGGCATAGCGGGCAAAGGCGCGGTCGAGGCCGGAACGCAGCATGCGACGATTCTGTGCCTGAAGGCACGCCGCCGTTTCACCGATCCACCAAAGCTCCGATCGCAGGACGTGCCGACTACTTCTTCGGCGGCCCGAGCGGCAAGCTGACCTTGCCCATCTCCGCTGGCTCGACTGCCGCGGGCTTCGGTGCGGGCACCGCGACGTCTCCCATCACCGCCTCACCCTGCAGCGGTCGCAGCACTTCCTGCTCCGGCCCAGCCACCGGCCGCGCACAGGACGCGCTGCTCCACAGTGCCAGCCACAGGGCCCCAGCCCGCGCCCACGCGCGCCGCAACTTCTGCCGCAGTCCAACGGGACAGTCGCGCGTGAGCACCGTTCCATCCGCACGCCGGAAGAAGCGCACACACACGCGCCCCTTGCCAGCCTGCTGCAACAGCGCCGTCGCGGCATCCGCAGTCATGCCGCTCAGGTTGTGCACGTGCAGCTTGCACGAACCACAGAAGCGGTGCTTGTCGTCGCCCGTCATCTGGTTCCAGTCGGCGCTGCACGGCGAAGCGATCGAGATGCCATCGAGAAGGGTGCGGTTCATCGGGTTCTTCATGAGGGTGCGCGGCAACGATCTCATCGCGCATCGGTTCCCTCACCCTCGATCAGAATCCCGCTCTACGGCAACAACACCATGGCACCGGCACTCTGCCTCGCCTCGAGCCGACGATGCGCCGCGGCTGCTTCCGCGAGCGGGAACGTGCGGTCGACGTGCGCCTTCAACACGCCGCCCTGCACGAGCCCGAACAACACCACCGCCGCGCGCAGCAGTTCCTGGCGCGTGCTCGTGTAGTCCTGCAGGGTCGGCCGCGTGAGGAACAACGAACCGGCGTGCTGCAGTTCCATTGGCGCGATCGCGCGCGGCACGCCCGAGCTGTTGCCGAACGACACGAGCAGGCCGCGGGCCTTGAGGCAGCGCATCGAGCCCTCGAAGGTGTCCTTGCCCACGGAGTCGTAGACGACGTCTACACCCTTGTCCTTCGTGATCGTGCGCACCACGGCGACGAAGTCATCGCGGCTCGTCACGATCGCATGATGGCAGCCGTTCGCGGCGGCGAGCTCGGCCTTGGCATCCGTCGAGACCGTGCCGAACACGGTTGCCTGCAGGTGTCGCAGCCACTGACAGAGCAGCAGACCGACCCCGCCGGCCGCCGCGTGCACGAGCACCCGATGGCCGGGGCCGACCTTGAACGTGCGCCGCACCAGGTACTCCGCGGTCAGCCCCTTCAACAACACGGCGGCCGCCGTCACGTCGTCGACGGTGGCCGGGATCGGCACGAGCCGCCACGCGGGCACGGTGCGGCGGTCGGCATAGGCACCGGGGAGAACGCCGCCGGCGTAGCCGACGCGGTCGCCGACCTGCACGCCTTGCACGCCGCCGCCGAGCACTTCGACGATGCCCACGGCTTCACTGCCGAGGCCCGACGGCAGGCTCGGCAGTGGATACAGACCACTGCGATGGTAGCAATCGAGGAAGTTCACGCCGATCACGCGGTGGGCCAGCAGCACCTCGCCGTGGCCAGGGGAGGGCAGCGGCACTTCCTCGAGCTGCAGACACTCGGGGCCACCGGTCCGGTGGATGCGGATCACGCGGTTCATGCTGCGTTCGATACCAGAGTGACGGTCCTTCTGCGAACACGCTATCGTGCGCGCAACAGCGAGCCCGACCAACATGAGCCTCATCAACTGGATCTTCGACGCCTACCAACACAGCAAGGTCAACCGCGTGGAGCAGGACACCGCGCAGCTGCGCGCCGAGATGGCGACCCTGCGCACGACGCGCGGCAGTGTCGACGAGGAACGTGTGCTGCGTGCCATCGGCGAGCTGGCACTGGCCGTGAAGACCGTACAGCGGCTCTGTGTCGAGAAGGGCGTGTGCACGGAGGCGGAGTTCCAACGGCGCGCGAAAGAGATCGATCTCGAGGACGGCCGGGCCGACGGCATGTCACCGACACGTTGAGCGTGGCGGTCGATTGGAGTCGCGATCGTCGCAACGCCAAGGCAAGGGCCGTGACGGCACGTGCGTTCTGGTTGCTGCCGGGCCTCGTGCTCGCAGCCTGCACGGGTCTGCGAACCGTGCGGCCCGATGTGTTCCGCTCGCCGCAACCCGGCGAGGACCAGCTCGCGCGTCGCATCGAAGCACTCGGCATCCGCACGGTCGTCTGCCTGCGTCTGGCGGGCGAGGGTAACGCTGCCTCGGCGCGCGCGGCTGAGGGTGCCAGCATCGCGTTCTGGCACGTGCCGATGTCGGCGACGCGTCTGCCGTCAGCGGCAACGCTGCTCGAACTCTGGCGCGTCGCCGCGAGCGCGCGGCGACCGCTGTTGCTGCACTGCCTCGCCGGCATCGATCGCACGGGACTCGCGAGTGCCATTCTCGTGCTCCACGACACGGGCGACCTGGCGCAAGCACGGCGCGAACTCGCGCTCGTGCCACATGGGCACCTCGGTGTGTTCGGTACCGAGTCGATGCGGGAAGTGCTCGACCGCTACGAGGGCCACGCCGGTCGGCTCACGTTCCCCGAATGGGTGCGCGAGGTCTACGCCACCGAGGTCGCCCCGAGCCCGCACTGAAGACCAGATCCCTACCCCGGCTCCCGAGGTGCAGGCCGGCGCGTGGACGCGGCGTTAGTAGTCGCGATACTGCGAGGCCGCCACCGTGTCCAACAGACTGCGTGCCCCGCGCCAGCGTGCGACAACGGCAGCGAAGGCGGCAGCAGGCAGCGCCCGCAAAGAGGCCAGGTCGTCGGTGCAGAAGAAGTCGGAGGCTGAGGACGACCGCGGCACCAGCAACGAGAACGTCGTCGCCAAACGCTGCCAGTAGTCGCGGCCGGGGAACACGGACCGCAGCATCCACAGCGCGACCAACGGATCGATCCGCGTGCGCAGGCCAGTACGGATCAGGCATGGGGCGATTGGCTCTTGGCGGCCGATTGCCATGTCGATCAAGTCCAGCCCGCAGCGTTGGGCCAGGAACAGGCCCGGCGTCGGTCGCGGATTGGCGTCCGTGAGCCAGGGCTGGCCGGCGCGGTCGACCATGAAGTCGAACCCGACGATGCCATGACTGCCGTTGGCACGAATCAGCCGTGCAACAGCCTCGACGATGGCTGGGTGACGGATGCTCGCGCGCACGATCCCTGCCCCGCCATCCGGCGGGAACTCGCACACGTTGCGATAGACGACCGTGCCCTTCGGTTCCCCGCGCCAGGCGAAACTCAACGTGCACAGCTGGTGGCCATCGACGAAGTCCTGGACGATCGCCGGTACGCCTGGCGGGAGTGCGTGACTGGCGCGCAGCCTGTGCCATGCCGCAGGGAACGCGGCGCGCTCGCGGACGATGGTCACGCCGCGCGCCGAACTCGACTGGCCGACCTTCACCACGATCGGGAACCGCAAGTCGCCCGGCAGGGTGCTGTCGACGAGCCGCGTTGGCGGGATTGGCACGCCGAGGCCTCGGGCCAACTCGTACAGCCGCTGCTTGTCGTGCAGTTGCAGCATCGCCGCATAGCTGCCCACTGGCACGTAGGCGAGACGAGACACGGCAGCGGCGTGCTTGCTGAGCAACAGCGCCTCCTCGTACATCGGCAGTACGACGTCGTGCGGCTCACGGCGCAGGTAGTCCTGCAGGGCATCGACCCAGCGGGCGCCGCCCGGATCGATGCGTGGATACACCCAGCGCGCCTTCGTGTACCGCGAATAGAACCCGGTGGAGTGCGAGTCCCAGTCGGCGGCGGTGATGCGGTGACCCAGCCGACCGAGCTGGCGGATCGCAGCCAGCGAGTAGTAGGTGCGCGCTCCCGTGACCAGGACTCGGAGCGGCTTCACTTCCCCCTCCCGCGCGCTGGCAGCAGATCGAGTAGATCCCAAGCGGTGCTCCGGTAGTCGCGAT
>JAYUCN010000390.1:0-4770 GCA_043740335.1 Planctomycetota bacterium | reverse complement strand
CTCGATCGCGAGCTGCGTGCTGTCGTCGCCGCGCGCGGCGAACTCGAGCACCTGCTGATGGTAGTTCTCGACCCGATAGAAGCCCGGTGACCAGACCGGCAAGAACAGTTCCAGCGCGTCTTTGCCCGCGGCCGGGAACGTCGCGGTGACCACGGCGACCTGCTGGTCGCGGTCCTGGATGCGGAGGGTGTAGCTGACGTCCTGCGCGGCGAGCGATGGACACAGGAACAACCAGAGGGCGGTGCTTGGCTGGCGGTAGCGCATGGCGCGAAGGCTACCGCTCGCCGCGGGGTGTGCGATCCGAGTTCGACGACGCAACGCCGGTCCGGTGGTCGGAACCGTGGTCGTTGGCGTCGCGCCGGACGCTGGCGTGCCGTGTGCCAGTTCGACGAACGAATGCGGCGCAGCGGGTCCGTTGCCATCGCCCGAGCCCTCGCGGCGCCTGCAGCTGCCGGCAAGAGGAGCCAGCCCCTGGCCAAGAGCACGACGAATGCGGTAGCCTCGCGATCATGTCGTCGTTGGCGCCAGGCACCACGCGCGAGACGCCCAGAGATCGTTCCAGCGAGACGACCCTGGCCGGGCTTTCGTGGCTGAAGTTCGCGCGGTGCCGCGATCCGTTTCGCCTGCGCTGGCCATCCGTGTTCCGCCTGCCGCTGGTGCGCGATCACTACGGTGTGGCAACCGACAAGGGGCTCTTGATCCGGTCGATGCTCGATGTCGGCGCCACGGATCGCATGCACGAAGCGAAAGCCCGCGCCTGCTGGCCGACGGTCGACTACCGCAGCCTCGACATCGATCGCACGAACCGGCACGACTACCACGACTTCGCCGATGTGGACCGCCAATTCGATCTCGTCACCTTGCTCGAGGTGGTCGAACATGTGGAGCCGAAGGTGGCCGTCGAGCTCATGGCGAACTGTTTCCGCGCGTGCCGCAGCGGCGGCTACGTGCTGGCCAGTGTGCCCAACGTCTATGCGCCGGGCATCCAGCAGGAGTGGACGCACGTGGCGGCGCTGCACTACCTGGACCTCGCCGGCCTCGTGTCGTGGTCCGGCTTCGAGGTGATCGACGGCGCGCGCGTCTACCATGCATTCCAGCGGCACTGGTTGCTGCACGCGAAGCTGCTGCATCCGCTGCATCGGCTCATGGGCGTGGACTACGCGCAATCGATCGTGGTGCTCGGACGGAAGCCGTAGGCAGTCCACAGGCAGTCCGCGGTCGGTCACGGCACCAGCACCGACAGTTCGGCGCAGGATGCCCACGCGCGGCCCTTCACCTCGCGCAGGGCGGTGAGCTTGATGTAGCGCACGTTCGCGACGGGCGCTGGCAGTTCGATCACCTGCGCCACCGGGTTGGGCTCGATGTCGACGAACGTGCCCTTCGCCAGGAGCTGCCACGTGCTGCCGTCCGTGCTGCCGTGGAACTCGTAGTCGGCGATCGTGCCGTTGTTGCCTTCGGCGCGCGGTTGGTAGACGAAGCCGCGCACGGTCACGGTGCTGCCGAGGTCGATGGCGAGGTGGTGCGGCGGACCGGCGGTATCGGGCGACCAACGTGAGTGCCAGTGCGTGTGCGGATCGCCGTCGAACGCCTTCTCGGCGCCTTCGCCGCCACCCTGCTCGCTCGAACACTGAAACACCTTCCAGCCGATCGGGGCGAGGCCGAAGGTTGCCGTCGCCTGCGCCGCGCTGCCGAGCGCGAGGGCACTGCCGCCCGGTGGCGCGAACGCACCGGCGCGCACGGTGCCGCCGTTCGGCAGTGCAAAGGGACGCTCGTAGCGTGTTGCGGCGGTGGTCACGGGGGAGCCATCGAGTGTGTAGCGGACCTCACCGTCTGGGATGGTGATCGTCACGGTGCCGTCGGCCGCGCGGCGGATCCATGGCGGCTTCAGCAGCAGCGGCCGGCGGAACAGCGCGAACCGTTCGATCCTGGGGGCGGCACGGCTGCTCTCGATCCAGTAGCGGAAGCCATCGCCCGTGATGGCTCCCGTGCGCAGGAGACGGCGCATGCCGATCGTCGTGCCGCGTGCACATTGGCGCCAGCCGCTGTGCTGCAGGACATCGATGCGGAACGATTCGACGCGCTGCCCCGCGGTCGCGACGTCCTCGGCGAGTTCGAACACGTCGACGGTCGTCGGTTGCTTGCAGTAGACCTCACCGGCCTTGCTGTAGGTCTTGCGCTCGGCACCAGCCGCGAGGTCGTGCGCGAACGTCGCGTCGAGGTACGAACCGAGGTCCCGCAGCACCGCTTCGTCGGGCGCGGCGATGCGGCCGCGGCGATCTGCGGGCACGTTCAGGAGCAGCACGGCATTGCCGCCGACGGCCTGAAACCAGTAGTCGAGCAGCACGGACAGCGGTTTCACCTGCGCGTCCTCGCGCGGATGATGGAACCAGCCGGGTCGGATCGACACGTCGGTCTCCGCAGCCCACCAGCACAGCGCCTTGGCGTCCAGGAGCTGGTCGCGGCTGCCGAGGTCGCCGTCCTGGTTGCGTTCGCGCAACGCCCACAAGGAACGCCAGCTGTCGCGATCGTGTTCGAACGGACCCGGTGCCGCTGCTGGCAGCGGCAGCACGCTCCATTCCTCGGGCCGCGTCTTGCCCGCTTCGTTGCCGACCCAGCGCACGTCGGGCCCCGTGATCGCGATGGCGGCGTCGGGTTGCAGTTCGCGCACGCGCCGGAACACGGCCTGCCAGTCGAAAAGGGCCGGATCGTCGGGCGGGCAATGCGCGCCGTCGAACCAGACCTCGAACAGCGGTCCGTAGTTCGTGCACAATTCGAGCAGTTGCTGCAGGAACACCGCGTGGTAGGCGGGGGTGCCGAAGCCCTTGTGGTTGCGATCCCACGGCGACAGGTAGATGCCGAACTGCATGCCGCCGGCGCGGCACGCGGCGACGACTTCGCCGACGACGTCGCCCTTGCCGCCGCGGAACGGCGAGGCGCTCACGTTGTGGGGCGTGCTCGCGGTCGGCCACAGGCAGAAGCCATCGTGGTGCTTGCACGTGAGCACGAGGCCGCGCATGCCCGCACTTCGGAAGGTCGTCACCCACTGCGCCGCGTCGAAGTCGGTGGGTGCGAACGTGCTCGGACTCTCGGTGCCTTCACCCCATTCGCGGTCGGTGAACGTGTTCATGCCGAAGTGCACGAACGCGTTGCAGCCCGTGCGCTGCCACGCGAGTTGGCGCGCGCTCGGTCGCACGCCGCTCGCGAGCTTCACGATGGCGTCGCGGTCGCTGCCGTCGGGCACGACGACGGGGCTCTGGGCGAAGAGCATGGAACCGAGCACGGCCACGAGGAATCGCATGGACCGCAGGATAGCGGCGGGCGTGCGTACCTCACGAACACGCTCGGATGTCGGGTAGTGTGTGCGGAATGAAGCCGAACCTGCTCGCCATGCTGCGTCCGCTGCCCTGGTTGGCCTTCGCCTGCGCCGTCGTGCCGACATTCGTGCACCAAGGTGCTGAGCTGAAGCGAGCCTTCGTCACCGGCGAAGGCTGGAAGCCACTGACGCTCGCCGACTTCGTCGTCGTCAACGGTGAGCCCGGCACCTGGACCGAGAAGGACGGGGTCATCGTCGGCACCGGCAAGCCGCTCGGCGGCGCTCGCAGCAAGCAACCGTACGGCAACTTCGAGCTCGTGCTCGAGTGGCAGCACCACGAGCACGCCGGCAACTCGGGTGTGTTCGTGTGGTGCCCGGAGTCGGCGTTCACCGACCTGCCGCCGGGCCAGTTGCCGCGTAGCGGCATCGAGGTGCAGGTGCTCGACCTCGGCTACGAAACGGATTGGCTGAAGGCGAAGGGCCAGCACTCGGACTGGTTCACGAGTCACGGCGACGTGTTCCCGGTCGGTGCCTCGACGATGCAGGCGTTCACGCCGACGATCACCTACGAGGTGGACGGAACCAGGTTCGTCGTCGGCAAGGCGGACAGCAGCCGCAGCTTCCCGAAGAAGCGACTGACCCTGCCGGCGGGCCAGTGGAACCACTACTACATCCGCGCCATCAACGGCGAGGTGCGCTTGTGGGTGAACGGCGAGGAGGTCAACGGTGGCACGAGGTGCTCGCCGGCGCAGGGGTACCTGGCGCTCGAGGCCGAAGGGGCGTTGGTCGAGTTCCGCAACCTGCGCCTGCGCGAACTGCCGTAGTCACGAGGTTCCGCGTGGCCAGGATCGCAGGAGAGGTTGGCGGAGGTCACCCGTCCGAAGGCTGGCGATGTTCAGAAAAACACTGTGTTCACGAATTGTGAACATCATGCAGGAGTCGCCGGTTGGCAACGCTCCGTTGGTCCGACGGCAGTGTGATGTGAGTCAGGGCAACGTGATCGTGACATCGGCGATCTCGCAGACGCGCACGTCGACGAAGCGGCGGTGCGTGCCGTGGGCACCCAGGTCGAGCACGAGCTCGTAGCGGCCGGGCAGCATGGCGTGGAAGGTGACCGATGGTTCGCTTTCCCACAGATGGCCGTCTTGGCCGAGCCCATTGCTCGGGGAATAGAAGCTCGGGGCCGACTCCGTGCCGTCGGCGGCGACGAGCCTGGCCTTGCCGCCGACGAACTGGCCGTCGCTTGCTCGCACCGTGCAGCGGATGCGGCCGCCGTGCCGCAGTTGGGCTGCGAGCTGCAACGGCTCCGAGCCGAGCGTGAGCTCCTGCTGGTGCGTCAGCACGAAGCTGTCGTTGCCGTTGCCCGGGGCGTTGTAGTTCGTTCCCAGAGTCAGGCGGTAGCGCCCTGGCGGGGCTCTCCCGGTCAGCGTGATGAGAGGGTCCCCAGGTTCTGGCCG
>JAYUCN010000389.1:0-4776 GCA_043740335.1 Planctomycetota bacterium | reverse complement strand
CCCGGCCAGCTCGTGCCGCTCGGGCCCGACCGCTGGATCGATCCGTTCGCGGTGCTGCTGCCGGGCTCGGCGGAGCTGCCGGCGGTGCTCGTCGATCGCATCACCGTGCCGATCCTCGACGAACTGCTGCACGTCGAGTTCGCGTTCTGGTCGCAGAAGACGCAGAGCTGGGGTGCTGCGGGTTCGAACTTCCAGGGCACCAGTGCGAGCGGTGGCGCCGGGCCCGAGCACATCTGGGACAGTGCGCGCGGCGGTTGGCTCGTCGATGCGCAGTCCGGTGGGCAGTTCGCGTTCGACCGCGGGCCGCAGAGCGCTCGCGATGCGACCGACGACATCCAGCCGCACGCGATCCTCGTGCGCTGCGTCGTGGCCCAACCCGCCGAGCTTGCCGCCGAGGGCCTGCTCGCTTTCGCAGTCGGCACCGACGACACGTCGCTGGTCCTGCTCGACGGCGATCGTTTCCCGGGTGCCACCGACGGCGGTTGGTGCAAGATCGCCGGCGAGTGGATGGCCTACAGCGAACGCGTCGGCGACGAACTGCGCGGCGTGCGTCGGGCGCAGCGCGGCACCAAGGCCATCGAGCATGCGGCGGGCGGGCGGGTTCACGTCGGTCGCACCGTCGAGTTCGTCGTGCCGGTGGCACACGCCAAGGACGACTGGAATGGTTGATCACGGTGTACCGCTGGATCGTGCAGCGCTGCGGGCGCACGCTGCCGGCTTCACGTTGGTCGAGATGATGGCCGCGTTGATGATCCTGCTGTTCGGCATCACGGCGCTGATCGGCGCCATGACTTCGAGCGTCGCGCAGCGCCGGTCGACCGATGCCCAGCTCGAAGCGGTGGCCCTGTGTGACCACGCGCTGCTGCGCATCCAGCAGGAGGCCGTGCGCCGGAAGGCCGGTGCCACTTCCGATCTGGATCTTGAACTCGTGCCTTTGCAGGACCAGACGGCCCCCGGCTTCCCTGGTATGACGTGGTCGGCCACGGCCATCGTCGACGAGAATCGTCCCGACGTCTGGCTGATCCGGCTCTCTGTGCACTGGCTCGATGCGGGCGAGGTCAGCACCGCGGAGTTCCTGCGGGTGTTGCCGCGCCAGCTGTCGCTGCGCGAACGTGTGTCAAGGTTCCGTGAGGAACGCTCCGAGACTCCCCCGAGGTGATGTGATGTTCCACAGACTCATGAGTTCGATCGTCGTCGCGGTGGCCTTGCTCGCCGTGCCGGCGCAGGTCGCGGCGCAGACCGTGCAGCTCGCCGATGGACGCGTGCTGCTAGCCACGATCGAAGACACCCCCGACGGCCAGGGTCTGCGCGTGCGCCGGCTCGACAACGGCGGCCTGCTCGAACTGCGGTGGGACCAGCTCTCGGCGGCGAGCGCGTTCGCAATCAAGCGCCAGTTCGACCTCGTCGGCGAAAGCCAGGACGAGGTGCTCGTGCGCGCGGACGAGGTCGAGTTCCTGCAGAACGGCGGCAAGCAGACGCTGGTCGGCAAGATCGTCGACAGGACGCCCGACCAGATCGTCGTGCAGGTGAAGGGCGTGCTGAACCGGGTGCCGAAGTCCGAACTGCTCGCCGTGCGCAATGTCGAAGTCCCGGTCACGCAGGTCTACACCAAGGACGAGTACTACGCGATGCTTCTGGCCGAGCAGCCGCCGGGTACGTCGGCTGACAAGCACATGCTGCTGGCCGAGACCCTCATCAAGGTGCGCGACTACGATCGCGCCGCGGAACACCTCCAGAAGGCCAGGGAGATTGGCGAATCCAAGAATCCGCAGCATCTCGACGCGCTCGCGCAACGCCTGCAGCGGTTCAAGGAATCGGCGAAGGAACTCAAGGGGCTCGAGGAGATCAAGGCGGCGCGCAGTCGCGGCAAGCTCGCCGACTTCGAGAAGGGCACCAAGCTCATCGCGCAGTTCGAGAAGGACTTCCCGCAGACCAAGCTCAAGGCCGAGTTCGACACCGAGAAGAAGCGTTTCGCCGATGCGCGGACCCGGTTCCTCGCGGGGGAGGTCGCCGAACAGTGGCGGCGTTCGATCCAGATCGTCGCCGACAAGAAGGTTGCCGAGGAAGGCACGACCCTGCAGGCAGCGCGCGACTACGCCGAGAACAAGCTGACCGACGACATCACCGCGCGGCTCGCGCAGGTGCTGAAGCTGGAGGCCACCGAGATCAAGCAGCTGTGGGCCGACCGCGCCCGCTATCCCGTCGGCAAGCGCTCGGAGCACTTCTCCTACGCCATCGGCTCGTGGGTGCTCGGCGACACGGCCATCCTGAAAGGCACCGAGGCCGGCAAGGCCAAGGAGAAGCAGGGGGGGGCGCCGGACCCGACCAAGGACCGCGAAGTCGACAAGCTCCAGAAGTTGCTCAAACAGGCGATGGAACGTCGGCGCGCCGCCGTGCAGGGGCCCGCGGGTGGCCAGCAGGAGCAGACCGAGGAGGATTGGTGGCGCGATGCGACGCGCGTCGAACGCACCGGTTGGTTGCGCGCCTACTACGCCGAGTTCGGCGGGCAACTCGTGTTGACCTACCAGAGCGTGTCGCCGTGCATCAGCTGCTACGGCGAAGGCACGACGCCGCAGATCGACTCCAGCGGCAAGATGTCGCGCAGCAAGTGCTTCCTATGCCAGGGCACCAAGTGGTTGCGCAGCTTCAAAGCCTATTGAGTCCTTGGCCACTGGTCGTCGTACTCGCCAGCTGTGCGGGTTCGCCGACACCGCCTGCGGGCGCTCGCGGCCCTGCCGTTGCATCGACCCCGGCCACGTCGGGCGCGCACAACGAACAGATCGTGGTGATGCCGGTTTCGGTGCCCGCTCCGGCCAACGGGTTGGGCCCTGAGATCCTGCTGCCGCGGCCGGACGAGCCCGATGCCGAGGTGGCGCGCGTCGGCGACCTCGTGCTGCGCCGGAGTCACGCCTACGCGCGCCTGCTCAGTGCACATCCGAAGCTCGCCCTGTCGGCGGTCGACCTGCTCGTGTTCGACGTGCTGGTGGCGCGCCACGCCACCGAGCATGGCATCCGCGTGGCACCGGAACGCGTCGAGGCGCTGGCGGCGCAGGAAGAACAGCAGGTCAAGCAGCAGGTGAAGACGGAACTGGGCGGTGAAATCGACTTCGCGACCTACGTCTGGCGGTTGTTCGGGATGCACCTTCCGGATTGGCAGCGCACACTGCGATTGCGCACGGCGCAGCGGCTCTACCAGGGCTACGTGATCCGCTACCTGGCACTGCGCGAGGATCGGGTGCACGTGCGCTTCCTCGTGCACAAGGAGCAGAAGACGGCCCAGGAGGTCGTCGACAAGGTGCGCGCCGGAGCCGACTTCGCGACCCTGGCGCTGCGCTGGTCGGAGGATGCATCACGACGCGATGGCGGGATCCTGCCGCCGTTCGGGCGCGGCTTCCAGCATCCGGTGGTAGGCACGGCGTTCGGTCTGCAGCGCGGCGAGGTGTCAGCACCGTTCGAAGCACCCTGGGGCGACGGTCAGCGCTGGTTCGTCGTCTACTGCCTCGACCGCATGCCGGGACGCGACGTGCCGTTCGATCAGGTGCGCGACGAGATCGACCGCGACCTCGACAGCCGACCGCTCGCGCCACTCGAGATGACTGCCTACACGCTGCGCTGGCGTGGCGAACTCGAAGCCCGGGCGCCGGCGGCCACCGAGGCGCAGAACCGATGACAGCGGGCGTTGCGTGCGCTACAAGGGCCGTCCATGGACGAAATCTCGCGTGAGCTGCCGCCCGACACCACGACGCCGAGAACTTCGCCGGAGCGCAGCAAGGGTCCCGACGAGTTGGTAGCCTTCGAACGCGGCCGCACCGCCGAAGACGATCTCGTCGTGAACGATCCCGGCCCCAACCAACCCGGTGCCAACGCCCCTGCCCCGAACGGCGTGCCGTTGCCGTCGGCACGAGAGATCAGGTTGCGGCGCGATCCTGGCGAGGACAGCTCGCCGATCGAAATGCCGACCCGAGAGG
The DNA here is from genome assembly GCA_043740335.1 of Planctomycetota bacterium. Classification (GTDB taxonomy): domain Bacteria; phylum Planctomycetota; class UBA1135; order UBA1135; family UBA2386; genus DASVAL01. Next base: position 808 of record JAYUCN010000389.1, on the reverse strand, counting down.
CAGCAGAAGAAGCAGGCACCGGGATCGATCCCGGTGCGGCCGCCGCGGCCGTCGCTGCCGAAGCGGATACCGTCGAAATCGACGAAGACCTTGCCTTTGGCGAAGACGAAGGGCTGCCGGCGGTGCCCGAACTGGTCGACGCGGCGGCCGTCGCCAAGGTCGTGTTCGTGTTGATGCTGACGTCGCGCGAGGGCTTGTCGTTGTTGCGCCTGGCCCAGGCCTGCAACACGACGCAGAAGCTCATCGAAGAGGCGCTCGCCCTCCTGCAGGCGGATCTGCGCGGTCTCGGCCTGCCCGTCGAACTGGCCCGCAGCGGCGACGCCGTGAAATGGATGTCGGGCCCCGAGTCGTTTGCATACCTGCAACGCCTGCGCGGCGTGAAGAAGCTGGAGAAGCTCTCGCCAGCGGCGCTGGAGACGCTCGCTGTGATCGCCTATCGCCAACCGGTCATGCGCAGCGAAGTCGAGGCGATCCGAGGCGTGAAGGCCGGGCCGATGCTGCGCACCCTGCTGCATCACAAGCTCGTCAAGGTGACGGGCCGCGCCGACGTCCCAGGGCGTCCGCTGCAGTACGGCACCACCCAGCAGTTCCTCGAACGCTTCGGGATCGCGTCGCTGCAGGAGCTGCCGAGCGTGAAGGAGTGGAAGAGCCTCGGCTGATTCGCGGCAGCAGTCTGCCGCACGGCGTCACTGGCGGCACACTGCCGGCACGCCGGCACTGGGGTGCACGACGGCCAAGTGATGGAGCCGAGGTCAGGCGGCCCCCCTGCGATCCCAGAAGTCTGAGAATCGCTGCTGGCTGAGCCTGG
>JAYUCN010000388.1:0-11606 GCA_043740335.1 Planctomycetota bacterium | reverse complement strand
GCCTGCTGCGCATGGGCGAGGTGCCACAGGCACTCACCTACCTGCAGTCTGCGTCCGACCTCGCCGGCGGCACCGACCTCGAGATCGAGAACCTGCTGGCGATGGCCAAGAACCAGCCGGCGCAGGCGATCGACCGGACCGTGGATGCGCGCGGCCTGCGCGACAGCGAGCGCCCCATGTGGGAAGCGTTCGACGGCGACAAGGGTCACCGCCCCGCCAGCAAGACCTCGCGCTGAGTCGGCGCGATCGGGTGTGATCGGGTAGAGCGCGGCTGAAAATCGCCGGTGCCGGGGGCATTCTCTAGGGTCCCCCGCCGGCTCATGAGTTCGTCCACCGCCCTGCCCTTGCCCGCTGCCGCGAACGCACGCGGCCCCTTCCGCCTCGCGGTGGCGATGTTGATCGTGACCACGCTCACGATCCTGCAGGGTGCGTTGACGACCAGCACGGGATCGGGTCTCGCCTACCCGGACTGGCCGCTCTCGGACGGCCAGCTGATGCCGGTCAAGTCCTACACGACACTCGCCGGTTTCCTCGAGCATTTCCATCGCCTGTTCGCGGCCGCGGCAGGCGGCATGTCGCTCGCGGTCGCTTGGTGGTTGCACTTCGGCCACAGCGCCGACGGCACTCGCCGCGCGGATCGGCGCGCGCGCCAGACTGCCTGGCTCGGCCTCGGGCTCGTCGCCGCTCAGGGCTTGCTCGGCGGGATCCACGTCCTGCTCGCACTTCCGCCCGGCACCTCGATTGCGCACGGCACGCTCGCCCAGCTCACGCTCGCGACCTTCGCGTGGCTCGCCTACCAACTCTCGGAACGCTACCGCGCGACGGCACCGGTGACGACGGTCCCACCTGGCTGCGGACGTACGCTGGTGTCGGTGGCACTGGTCGTGCTCGTGGTGCAGACAGTGCTCGGTGCCGTGGCGCGACACACGAACAGCGAGCACGCCTTGTGGACGCACGCCGGCAACTCGCTCGTCGTGTTCATCGTAGCGACGATTGCCACCGCGGCCGCAGTCGGCAGGCTGGCGGCGGCGCCGGGCATCAAGGGTCTGGCGCAGTCGATCGTCGGTCTGCTCATCCTGCAGATCCTGCTCGGCTTCGTCGTGCTCGTGGTCCGCAACCCGGACGGCAAGACCCCTGGGAACGTCGCCAACTTCGGCACCGCGTCCGTGATCTCGGTGCACGTGCTGTTCGGTGCTCTGCTGACGGTGCTCATGGCGACGCTGGCGGCGCATGTGTTCCGCGCCACGCGCGCACCCGATGCCTCGCAGGAAGGCGCATGACGAACCTGCGCGGCGGCAAGCTTGCTGCCTACTGGGAACTCGGCAAGCCGCGCCTCTCCGCGCTCGCGGTGTTCGCCGTGGTGGCGGGCGCCTGCATGGCGTGGCCGTCGCCGCGCTCGTATCCGCCGGCGGGGCTGCTCGTGACGACGACGCTCGGCACCTTCCTGGCCGCGGTCGGTGCCGGGGCGCTGAACATGTACCGCGAGCGCGATCTCGACCTGCTGATGAAACGCACGCAGGGGCGGCCGTTGCCGACCGGGCGGTTGTCGCCGCGCGAAGTGCTCGTGTTCGGCGGCGTCATGGCAGCACTCGGTGTGGTGTGCGTGCTGGTCGGCACCTCGCCTTTGCGCGGCGACGGCTCGCGTTCGATCGGCGACCTCAACTGGACCGCGGCGTTGCTCTGTGCCGCGATCGTTCTGAGCTATGTCGTCGTCTACACGCCGATGAAGATGCTGACGCCGCTCAACACGCTGGTCGGGGCGATCCCCGGGGCATTGCCGCCGGTGGTCGGCCACGCGGCCGTCATCGGCAAGCTCGCGCTGCCGCAGCTGGTGTTGTTCGCGATCCTGTTCTGCTGGCAGATTCCGCACTTCCTCGCCATCGCGTGGCGCTACCGCGAGGACTACGCTCGCGCCGGCATGCGCATGCTGCCCGTGTTGGACCCGACCGGACACCGGACCGCCATCACGATGCTGCTCTACGTGGCGGGCCTCGGCATCGCGAGCATGGTCCCGTTCGTGACGCACATGGCCGACGATCGTTACGCGATGATCGCGCTGCTGCTGAACGCCCTCTTCTTCGTGCCAGTCCTGGTCGCCGCCTTGACGCGTCGCGACGCGGCGATGCGCATGACGTTCCTGACCTCGATCGTCTACCTGCCGCTGCTGCTCGTGGCGATGGTGTGGGCACGGCTGTGAGCAGCAAGCCGGCAGTGTCCGCCAGCGACCTCACGTTCGCCTACGGCGAGCGGCAGGCGCTATCTGGGGTCGGCTTCGACGTCGCCGCGGGCCAGGCGCACGGCTTCCTCGGCCCGAACGGCTCGGGCAAGTCGACCCTGTTCAAGCTGCTGTCGACGCTCGTGCCCTTGCAGCAGGGGCGCGTCGCGATGCTCGGGCTCGACCTCGCCACGCAGGCACCCGCGATCCGGCGTCGCATCGGCGTCGTGTTCCAGTCGCCCGCTGTCGACAAGAAGCTGTCGGTGCGCGAGAACCTGCACTACGGCGGCCTGCTGCTCGGGCTCGCGGGTCGCGAACTCGGCTCGCGCATCGACGCCATGCTGGCGGCAACGAACCTCGCGGACCGTGCGAAGGATCGCGTCGAAGAACTGTCGGGCGGCCTGCGTCGACGCGTCGAACTCGGCAAGTGTCTGCTCGGCAAGCCGGAGCTCGTGCTGCTCGACGAAGCGAGCACGGGACTCGATCCCGCGGCGCGTCGCGACATGTGGGCCGTGCTGCGCGCGCAGCCGGGGCTCACGGTGCTGTTCACGACGCACCTCATGGACGAGGCGGCGGAGGCCGATCGGTTGACTCTGTTGGACCAGGGGCGGATCGTCGCGGCGGGCCGACCCGCGGATCTCATGCGCGAAGTCGGCGGTCAGGTGCTCGAGATCGAGGCGCCGGATGCCGAGGCGCTGGCCGTGGAGTTGAAGCAGGCGCTCGGGGTGGTCGCGACCGTCGTCGACGGCAGCGTCAGGATCGGAGGCGAGGACATCCATGAGCTCGTGCCGCAGGTCATGCAGCGCTTCGGCACGCGCGTTCGCCGACTGCAGCTCGCGCACCCATCGCTGCAGGACGTGTTCCTGCAGAAGACCGGCAAGCGCTTCGTCGTGACGGAACCGGAGACGCCCAGGAAGGGCCGGAGGCAGCGATCATGATGCGCGCCGTGTTGGCACTGTGGCATCGCGAGATCGTGCGCTTCCTGCGCGACCGGCCGCGGCTCGTCGGTTCACTGCTGCAGCCGATCGTGTTCTGGGTGCTGTTCAGTGGCGCTCTGCACGGTTCGTTCAAGCCGGTGGGCATGGACTACGGGCAGTACTTCTTTGTCGGCACGCTGGCGATGATCACGTTGTTCACGGCGATCTTCGCGACGATCACCGTCATCGAGGATCGCAAGGAAGGGTTCCTGCAGGGCGTGCTCGTGTCGCCGGTGCCACGCTCGGCGATCGCGCTCGGCAAGATCCTAGGCGGGGCAACGCTCGGCATGATGCTCGCCGTGCTGTTCCTGGTGATGGCGCCGCTCGCCGGTGTGTCGTTGTCGGTCGATCGCGTGGCGCTCGGGCTCTCCGTGCTTGCCTTGCTCGCCATCGCCGTGACCGGTCTCGGCTTCTCGCTCGCGTGGGTCATGGACAGCACGGCCGGCTACCACGGCATCATGATGCTGTTCCTGATGCCGATGCTGCTCCTGTCGGGGGCGTTCTTCCCGATGCAGGATGCGCACCCGCTGCTCAGTTGGGTGCGCTTCGTGAATCCGATGACCTACGGCGTCGGTGCCCTGCGCCACGCGTTTCAGGGCGAAGTGGCGGGCGTGCCGTCGTTCGCCGTGTGCCTCTTCGGCACTGCGCTGTTCGCCGTCTCGACGTTTCTGCTCGGCACGTTCGTGGTGACGCGGCGCCGCGCGCGCGACGCGGTGTAGGCACTCCTCATGCTCGCCGATTTCGATTTCCGCATCCTCGCCGATGTCGACGCGACACTGAACGCGCTCGCCTTCGTGCTCATCTGCTGCGGGCTCGTCGCCATCAAGCGTGGCAACGAGCTGCTGCACAAGAAGCTCATGCTGACCGCGGTCGGCGTGTCGGCGGTGTTCCTGACCTGCTACCTGACCTACCACATCGGCGGGGAGCCCGTGCACTTCAAGCACGAGGGTTGGATCCGACCCTGCTACTTCGTGCTGCTCATCTCGCACATCGTGCTCGCCATCGTGCAGGTGCCGTTGATCCTGCGCACGGTGTACCTCGGGCTGAAGGACCGCCGCGTGCAGCACAAGAAGTGGGCGAAGGTGACGACGCCGATCTGGCTCTACGTGTCGGTCACGGGCGTCGTGGTGTACTTCATGCTCTACCACTTCTGACCGCGAGGAGACCGCCTCGCATGTCTATCGGATCTCGCCCGTGCCCGCATTCGACAGCGTCCACGGCGTGCCGAGCTCGAACGCCTGATTGTAGAGCAGCGTGCCCGGCAGCGTCAGCGTGCTCGGGATCGTCAAGCTCCACACCGCCGTGCTGCCGACCGGAGTCAGCAGTTCCGCGAGCGTCGGCACGACGAGCAGCGTGCAACCCGGCGCGAACTCGGGGAAGGTCAGCGGGACGTTGAGGCCACCGAGACCGACGAGCATGAACGGCGCGCCGCCGCTGAGATTCTGCACCGACAGGCTGAACGTGCCGCCGAGCGTCGGCGGGCTCACGAGCTGCAGGGTCGGCACACCGCCGGGGCCGGCGCAACCTGCGCCGTACGCCGTCCAACTCGCCGCGGTGCAGACGATGTCGTCGATGCGGAAGGCATCGAGCGCGGCCTCGGTCGTCGAGTTGTTCGGGTTGTCCGAGACGGAGTAGCGCACGACCAGCTGGGCCGGCGCGGCGAACCAGTCGCGCACGCGGAACTGGTGCAGGGTCCACCCCGTGAACGGCGCGAGGTTCTCGATCTGCACCCAGTTGGCGCCGCTGTTGTTCGAGGCCTCGACGACCAGGCGGTCTTCGCCGGTGCTGCAGGCGAACCACAGCGCGTAGCGCACGACCGGATCGACGCTCGTGGACAGGTTCACGGTCTCGGTGACGAGCTGCGTCGGTCCGCCGTCCACGTCTTCGAGATTGACGTTGCCAGTGACCCAGCACTGACCGCTGCCGTCGAAGTCCGCGGCCGGACCTTGCGTGTCCACGGGCGCGCCACGGACCCACGCACCTGCGGTGATCGCCGTATTGACGACGGACCAGCCCGGCGGCGCCGTGTTGAAGTTGTAGTTGCGCAGCGTGGTGGCGCCGTCTGCGGCGACCGTCACGAAGACGGAAGCCGGCGCGTTCACCGGGTCTGCGAAGGTGTTGGCCAGCGTGTCCTGTGCCGTGAACCAGAACTGCAGCGGTGAGCGGCAGGCGCTGGCCGGTACCGCGGCGTCGAACGTGGTCGCATTGACCGCGACCGGTGTGAGCGTCAGGAAGGGACCGCCGGTCGAGACGTGGAAGCGCACGCTGCCCGCCAGCAGCGCGGCGGGACCGCCGATCTGCACGCGGATCGTCGAAGTGCCGTTCGGTGCCGTGAACGATGGCAGGCCGTTCGGATACGTGAACGTGAGGTCCGGGCAGTCACAGACGCCGAGAGGGTTGTGCAGCGCCGCCTGCAGTCCGGCATGGTTGCTGGCCGTGCCCGAATTGGCGCCGCCCGTCGCGGTGCAACCGCCGTGCGTGTGGATACCGATCGCCTGGTTGCCGCCGTTGAGGATGACCGGCGAGCCCGAGTTGCCGCCCGTCGTGTCGGTCGCGTACTGCACGGTCGTACCGAAGAAGGCCGAGTAGGGGCCGGCGTGCGTCTTCTGCACGAGGTACCACGTCGGCGACACAGGTGCCGTCGTCGAGCCGTAGCCCGTGATGCGGATGCTCTGGCCGCTCACTGCGGGCGGCGTCGGCAGCAGATCGAACGTCTGGCCACCGTACGCCTGGAAGGGCCTGAGGTTCGTGGTCGAGTTCGCGAACACGCCGAAGTACGTCCAGTCGTTGCCGACGCCCTGGCCGCCGTTCGTCTGCTTGGAGACAGGATCGACGGCATACTGGTCCTGCGGACCCGGGTGCTGGATCGCGCCGCTCGCGGTCGACAGCGGCACGTTGAACTCGATCGTCTGCAGGCTGGATGCACAGTGGCCGGCGGTCAGGAAGCAGTGGTTGCAGTCGTTGATCATCCACGACGTGCAGCCGCCGGGCTGATTGCGCGCGGCGCGCAGGTCGCTGCTCAGCACGCGGTCGTCGACCGTGCCGCAGATGGTGTCGGGGAACGAGGGCAGCAGCGGGCCTGCGATCACGTCGCCGATGACGAGGCGGTTGTCGCCCGTTCCCGGCTGCGCGAGGATCTCGACGAGCACGCTGTCGCCGTTGAAGTAGGCCGAGGTGTCCTGCCACTCGCCGACGTGCCGCAGGTGCTGCGTCTGCTGCTTGCCGTCCAACATCGAGGTGAGGCGCAGGAAGGAACCGTTGCTGCCCGGGTCGCGGGATCCGGCGAGCAACACGCCCGCGTACGAGAGGCGCACCCAGGATGCCAGCGGGACCGAGACGACGGTCGACCAGACGACTGCTGGCATGCCTTGCGCCGCTGGCGACGGGTTCTGGTTGCCGGCGAGGCCGGAGTCGATGCCGACGAACTGACGGGTGCTCTGTTCGGGTTCTACCTGGGCACGGACCGCGGCGAAGCTCGTGAGCAGAACGACGGGAGCGAGGATCCGGCGGTTGAGTCGATGCATGGGTGGAGGGCTGTGGGGCGGAAGGCGAGGGAGCAGTCTATCGATGCGCGCGGTCGACGGAGTGGGGAAGGCCAACTGACTGCACCCGGCGGCGGTTTCCTTGCACAGTGCACGTTGGCGCCGGGCCTGGTTGATCGGCATCCTTCCCCGCGGCGTACCGGCGCCTGCACATGCTCCACACGATCCACATCCAGAACCTGGCTTTGCTCGAACGCGCCGAAGTGCGCCTTGCCGAGGGCCTGACCGTCGTCTCGGGGGAGACCGGCGGGGGCAAGTCCCTGCTCATCACGGCCCTCAAGGTGCTGCGCGGCGAGAAGGTACCGGGCTCGCTGGTCCGGCACGGCGCCGACGAACTGCAGGTGGATGGCGAATTTCGACTCGGCACGGGTTCTCTGTGTGCGACGATCGCGCGGTGCGTCGAGGAACTGTGCGGTGGTGCCTTCGAGGACGACCTCTTGCTCGTGACGCGCATCGTCGATCGCCAGGGCAAGACGCGTGTGCGCATCGGTGGGCGACCGGCGACCCTGACGGCGCTGCGCGAACTCGGTGCCTTGCTGCTGGAGATCCACGGCCAGGGTGATTCGCGCGCGCTCATGCGTCCCGAGATCCAGTGCGAGACGCTCGATGCGTTTGGCGGCACGACCAATCTTCGGCGTGACTTCGCGACGGCGCTCCAGGCCGCTCGCGGGCTGCGCGATCGTCTGCTGAAACTCGCCGAAGGAGAACGCGAACGCCGCCAGCGGCTCGAGTTCCTGCGCTTCCAGCACGCCGCGATGACCGAGCTGCGCCTCGGCGAACGGGAACTCGTGGATCTCGAGCAGGAGCACCAGGTGCTCAGCAACCTCGACGAGATGCGCAAGCACCTGGAGGAAGCGCTCGGCGTGCTGCAGGACGGTGAAGGCAACGCGGCGGATCAGCTCGCGCGGGCGACACGGGCCGTGCAGCAGGCGGCCGCGATCGACCGACGGCTCGAGGACGCCGCCGAGCAGATGGCGCAGGTCGAAGAACTGATCGCCGACGTGTGCCGCAAGCTGCAGTCCGGGCAGGCGCGACTCGAACTCGATCCAAAGCACCTTGCGGCCGTGCAGGAACGGCTCGACGAGATCCAGGCGGCGCTGAAGCGCTTCGGCCCGACGGAGCACGACCTGCGGCACCACCTCGAGCAGGTGACGGCCGAGCTGGCGGCAGTCGACGGTGGCAGTGCCGACCCCGAAGTGTTGGCCGTCGAGCTTCGCCAGGCGACGGAGCAGGCGGCGACGCTCGGTCGCAAGCTGGTGCGCGCCCGCAGAAAGGCCGGCGAACCGTTCTGCGCGCGCATTCGCAGCGAGCTTCAGGATCTGGGCATGCAACACACCGAAGTGCGGGTCGCGATGGCCGACGAGTTCGCGAGCGAGCGCCTGCTCGTCGAGGCGACCGAGCACGGGCCGGTGGCCGTCGATCTCGAGGTGCGCATCAACCCCGGCGAGCCGTTCCATTCCATGCGCGACACCGCGTCGGGCGGCGAACTCGCGCGCATCGTGCTCGCCGTGAAGAAGACGCTGGCGGACCAGGATCGGGTGCCGCTGCTCGTGCTCGACGAGATCGACGCCGAGATCGGCGGGCGGCTCGGGCTGCAGGTGGGACGCAAGCTGCACGAGGTCGCGCGGCATCATCAGGTCGTCATCGTCACGCACCTGGCGCCCGTGGCCGCGTTCGCGCAACACCACTTCCTCGTCAACAAGGAGGTGGCGGGCAAGGCCGGCGACGAGCGCACGAGATCAACGGTGCGACTCCTGCGGGGTGCTCAGGTCGAGAAGGAACTCGCGGCGATGGCGATGGGGGACGGTGCCGATGCTGTGGCGCTGCAGCAGGCGCGGCGGCTCGTCGAGAAGGCGAGGGAGTCGGGCGCCGCCGGCTGAACGCATTGGTCCGGCACGAGGCGACCGGATCCCACGGACGGAGCGTCCGGAATGCGCGAGGGCCGCGCCGGGCGGCCCTCGCTCACAACGGCGTCAAGGCACTCACCGCGCGACGCGCGGGTTACTTCTTGGGCACGTCCTTCTTGCTCGGATCGTCCGCGGGATTGACGTAGATCATGTCCCACGGGCCGATGGAGTTGAGCTGGACCACCGTCTCCTCCTTGGTGAAGGCGAAGTGGTGGGCCTTGGCTGGAATGACGCTGAAGCTGCCAGCGGGGAGAGCCTTGGCCTTGGCAGCATCGAACGTGTCGCCGACGGCAACATACAGCGTTCCCGAAATGACGGTCATGTTCTCGGCCCCCGAATGGAAGTGTGGAGCGAACTTGTAGTTGGCCGGGAACTTGGCGCGCATGGTGAACAGTTCCGCCTTGGTCGAGTCGCCGGCCAACAGCGCCAGCTTCGCGCCGGCGGGGAACGACGGCGGCGCGTCGACCCATTTGATGTCGGGCGGAGTGACCATGGTCGGAATCTGCGGTGCTGTGGGCTTCGGATCCTGCGATGCCGAAAGGCAGACGAGTGCGGTGCCCGCGGCGACCACCGCGAACAGGGAGGACTTCGGGTGACGGTTCATGACATCTCCTGGTTTGACAAAGTTCCTGGTTCGGGAAGGTCCGCGATGGTACCTCGCGATCGTGCGGACCGCCAAAAGGGAGAGAGTTCTTACGGGCAGCTCAGCACCTTCCACCAAAGCTCACGACCGATGCGTGCCCCGTACCCCAGCTGCGTGCCGTCGCGGCTGAAGACCGGGTTGCTCAGTTGTCCGGTCACCTCCACCGTCCGTTCGCCCACCACGATGTACCGCCGGTCGCCGCGTTCGGCGAAATAGGCGAACCTGGAACCGTCCGGACTGAAGCTCGGGCGGCCGACGAGATCGAACGGTTCGCCGAGCCGGTCGCCGACCACGACGCGCGCCTTGGAGCCGCCGCTGGCTGATGGTTCGAGGTACGACCAGCCCACGAAACGGTGGTCCGGTCCGATGAAGACGTCGACAGGCTCGGCGTCGAGGCTGCGTTCGATCGTGTCGACGACGAGCAGCCACCGGTTGCCGCGAGCGGCGGCGTAGGCGAAATGCTTGCCGTCCGGGCTCAGGGCCGGATCCTTCACGAAGTCGAAGGTCGGCTGCTTGCGGTCGCCGACGACCACGAAATGGCAACCGCCGAGTTGGGCGCGATAGGCGACGACCTTCCCGTCGGCGCTGAGCACGGGAGTCCCGACCGCGTCGAAGGTCTCGCCACGCTGGCCGTTTTTGGCAATGCAGGCCTTTTCGCTGGTCGCCTGGGTCAGCTGACACGCGACGACGCCGGCGTCATCGGTCATCGCCAGGGGCCAGCGCACGACCCAGCCTGCGGTCTCGATCACCTGATCACCGAGAGTGATGATCGGGTCGCGGCCACCTTCGCCTCCTGCCAGAAACGCCACGCGTTTCCCGTCGCCCGTGAGGGCCATTCATCAAATGACGGTGTAGGTCTTTCCGCGCCAGTCGCCGCAGACAGCAAAATCGCCCGCCGGTGTCCTGGCCACGTAGGCGGCGCTTTGACCCTCGCGACCGTAGGCCACGGGGACGACGACGTTGCTGCCTGCCGGGATCGTGTCGAGCAGGCGCGCTTCGAAGGCCGTGAGGTTGCCAGTGACTGGCAAGGGCGAACAGCCGGCAAGGAGCAGCAGGAGGGCCAGGGATGCGATCCTCATCACGGGCGATTCTATCGCCGTCCGGTCTGGCGAGGAACGCTGCCAACAGGCGAAGGCTCTGCGGCCACCTTCACTGCCGTCCGCGTCGGCCGCAATCCGGCGCGACCTACGCGGGCCCCTTCGTGTCGATGGCCAGCAGAAGATCGAGCAGGTCCAACAGTTCGCTGCGCCGCTCCGTGACCACGCGGTAGACGATCAGGGGATCGATGCGGTCGTACAGGTGCACGACGCGATTCCGGAAGCCGACGATCGGGGCGAAGCGCTTGGCTGATCCAGCCGGCAGGCGATGGTCCTCTTCGAGTCGCTCCAGGACTTCGAAACTCGTACGCGGAGTGTCGAGGCCGAGACTTGCGCAGATGCCACTTGCGAGGTCGACGAGCGCCTGGATCGCGGTCTGAAGCAGGTGGAGCGACGCCTCGGTGTTGCGGAAGTCGGCGGCGAACTCGTCGTAGCTGGATTGGGGCACGCGCGCGAGCTTGTCGAGGTTGGCCCGCACGAGCTGAGCACTGCGCTGCGGCTCTCCGGTACTCATCGGCGCGACTCCCTGATCCGTCGTCGCAGACCGGCGAGCTGGCCTTTTCGAGCGATCTCCCACGTCGGACGAAAGTCGATGCCGCGGACCACCGCTGTGGTTTCGAAGTCGATGCGTCGCGGCCGATCCTGCTCCAGGATCAACCACCCGTCGATCAACGCCTCGTGCGCGAACACCGGTCCCTGATGTTCGAGCAGCACCACGTCCACCGTTCGCGGCGCCGTCACGCCCTCGAGGCGCGCGGTGAGGTCGCCGAGCATCAAGTACTCGTCGGCCGCGGTCGAGCGCGGATCGCGCAGCAGGATGCCGACGTCGATGTCGCTGGCGTTGCGCAGTTCGCCTCGCGCCGCGGAGCCGAACAGCCAGGCCGCCGCGATCTTTGGGTAGCGGCCCAGGAGCGGGCGCATCCGTTCGACGAGGGCGGCTGCGTCGTTCTGGCTCACGGCTGCGTCGTTCGGGTCCACGTCGCGAGCTTACCTGCCACCCGCGCTGAGCGCATCGGGGCCCTTCTGGCACGCCATCGCCGCTGCGGCCAGCAGGCACCTTCGCAATCCAGGATTCGTGATCCCGGGCGGGCGATCCGCCGCTCTTCGTCGCTGTCCGATCGCCCTTCCCGACGATCCGACAGCAACCCCTCCACGGAGAACCAACATGAAGCGCTCGTCTCGAATCGTCACTGGCTTCTGCACGATGGCCGGTGTAGGCCTCCTG